>JAFVSW010000053.1 GCA_017503545.1 Lentisphaeria bacterium
CACCTTATGGCTATGCCGTGACAAGGCGTGGAAAATAACCATCCACCTTCGCCAAGGCTACGGCGGACAAGCCTCAAACGCTCCGTTTTCAGATCTCAACAAGAGTTTTCAGGCATTTTTGAAGACTTTTGAAATTGCCTCCTCAATAAATGAACAGCATTTCCCGGTACTTGGGCAAGGGCCAACGGGTATCGGCAACCAGACGTTCCAGGGAATCCACGGTCAACCGCATCCGGTTCATGGCGTCCACATATTCTCTGGTTACATCGTGTTCATTGAGCAATGCTTCCAGTTCATCTTCCTGTTCGGAGAGGGTATCCATAAGTTTACCGACCCGCTCCATACTGCGTAAAGCGGCTTTGTATCCGGGGAGATTTTTATTTCCGGCAACGGCATTGGAGAGAGCCGTATATTCTGCGATGGCAGCAGGCTGGATCATGGTGCGTGCCATGAGCAGTGCCAGTTCGGCTTCGATACGGACTTTACGTTTGTATTCTTCTTCAAAGATTTCGCAGCGGGAATGGATTTCCGACTTGGAAAACACGCCGGTTTTTTCCAACAGTTCCACATTTTTCGGATCCAGGAGTTTCCGGATGGCAAGGATGGTATCGTTCAATTCCGGCAAACCGCGGCGATGTGCTTCTTCCACCCATTCGGCATTGTATCCGTTGCCATTGAAAATGACTTTTTTATGCTGCTTGAGGATACGTTGAAGCATTGCCTGCAACTGGGTATTGAAGTTTTTGGAATCGTCAAAGTTTTCGATCAATTCCGCCATTACTTCAAGGGATTCCGCAACAATGGCATTGAGCAGAATATTAACTTCGGCACAAGACTGACTGGAGCCCGGTGCGCGGAATTCAAATTTGTTCCCTGTAAAGGCAAACGGACTGGTACGGTTGCGGTCCGTTGCATCCCGGGGGAGAGGCGGCAATGTTTCCACACCGACTTTCAGGACACCACTCTTTCTGGTGGATTTGACAGAGCCCGCTTCGATCTGATCCATGATATCCGTCAACTGTTCGCCAAGGAAAATGGAGATAATCGCCGGAGGAGCTTCACATGCACCGAGCCGGTGATCGTTCCCTGCGGTTGCAGTCGAGACGCGGAGGAGATCGGCATGGAGGTCAATCGCCCGGATGATCGCGATCAGCGTGGTGAGGAAGATGGCATTTTCATGGGGATTGTTCCCCGGATTGAGCAAGTTATGTTTGCCGTAAGAAATGGACCAGTTGTTATGTTTCCCGGAACCGTTGACCCCGGCAAAAGGTTTTTCGTGGAGGAGACAGACAAAACCGTGTTTTTCCGCTACGACTTTCAGCACTTCCATGACCAGCATGTTGTGGTCCACAGCCAGGTTGAGGTCTTCAAACAGAGGAGCGATTTCAAACTGTGCGGGCGCGGCTTCGTTGTGGCGGGTTTTTGCGGGGATGCCCAGCTGCCACAATTCCCGTTCCACATCACTCATGAATGCGAGGACGCGTGGTTTGATGGCTCCGAAATAATGGTCTTCCAGCTGCTGATGTTTCGGGGGCGCGGCGCCGAAAAGAGTTCTGCCGGTCTGAATCAGGTCCGGACGCAGATAATAGAATTCTTTATCAATGAGGAAATATTCCTGTTCTGCGCCGAGACTGATGGAAACTTGTGTTCCTTCTTTGTCCGCTTTGAATGCTTTCATCAACCGCTGAACGGCTTTGTTGATCGCTTCCATGGAGCGGAGCAAGGGCGTTTTCCGGTCGAGAGCCTCCCCGGTATAACTGCAGAATGCGGTGGGGATACATAACGTTGCGCCGTTTCTTCCGCGGCGGATAAACGCCGGACTGGTGGGATCCCATGCGGTATAACCGCGCGCTTCAAAAGTGGAACGGAGCCCGCCGGACGGGAAACTGGAAGCATCCGGTTCGCTGACGATGAGGTTTTTGCCGGAGAATTTGAGGATCATATGATCATGATCATCCGGTTCAAAGAAGGCGTCATGTTTTTCCGCAGTCGTTCCGTTAAGAGGCTGGAACCAATGGGTATAATGAGTAGCACCTTTACTGATAGCCCATTCTTTCATTGCGTCGGCGACGGCATCGGCGATCGAGGGGTCGAGCGCGGCACGGTTTTTGACGGTTTTGAGCATTTTGAGAAGGATATCGGGCGCCAGGATTTTTTGCATTTGGTCAATGTTGAAGACATCCGACGCATAATTTTTAGCGACCGCTTCCACAGAAGGCGTAGAACTGCCTTCTCCATCCCCGATTCTGCTGCAAATGGCAGAAATGGCTTTTTCTCTTACATTGTCCATAATAAAAAATCCTCAAGGTTGTTAAGAATATTTGGGTAATATAGCACGTTTTCCGGAAAAATAAATAAATTCCGTTAAAAAATCGGATTTTTTTCTTTCCCGGGGTTGAAAAATAGCGGGAATATGATAAAGTATAGTTCCGGTTAGGGTGCGTATTGGACCGGGGATGGATTCCCGATTCCGTTATGCACTTATTGAACAAAGGAGATCTATGGAGAGAAAACTTCAGCAAAGTTTATTTCTGCAATTTCTGAAACACCCTTTTTCAACCGGAGCGGTATGTGCCAGTTCCCCTGCGCTCTGCCGTGAAATGATTGGTTGTTCCAGTTTCCGGAATGCGTCAACATTTGCTGAATTAGGTCCGGGAACGGGTGCAGTTACCGCATGTATTCTTGCCAATCTGCCATCCGGGGCTGATTTTTTCTCCGTTGAATTGAATAAAGATGTGATCTCCCTTCTTCAGAAGCGTTTTCCCGGGCTTGCCATTTACAATGAAAGTGCGGAAAATCTGCGGCGGATCATGTCAGAACGCTCTATCCGGTCTCTGGATATGGTGATCTCCAGTCTGCCCTGGACGATTTTTCCCGGGGATTTGCAGGAACGGCTGTTGGATGAGATTCTATCTGCCATGTCGGATGACGGTATGTTTGTGACTTATACGTATGTGACAGGGGCATTCATGCCTGCGGGTATCCGTTTTCATGCTTGTTTGAAACGGAAATTCGGCAGAGTGGAAAGATCATCCGTGATTTGGAAGAATATGCCGCCGGCATTCGTATACCGGTGCAGAAAATAAGATAACAGAAATGGTGATGTGACAATGGAAAATGCGGAAAGGAAAAAATTACTCTCCGGGGATGCCATGGCAGAATATGTGGAGCAGCTTGTCTCTCAAATTCTGAATGAATTCCGGAAGGAGGAATTGGAAGAGATCTGCTTGATCGGCCTCCAGTCAAGCGGTGTCCCGCTCACACGCCGGATCGTCCGTGCGATCCGGGAAAAAACCGGAGTGGAACCGGCTGCCGGAACACTGGATATTTCCATGTACCGGGATGACATCGGGACGCGGAAGTCTCTGCCTTTGATCCGGGAAACGGAAATTCCTTTTGACATTAATGGGAAAACGATCATTCTGACAGACGGAGTGATTCAGACGGGAAGAAGTATCCGTGCAGCGTTGGATGCGTTGACGGATTTCGGACGTCCGGGCAAGATCCGTCTGGCAGTTCTGGTCGATCGCGGTATGCGTGAATTCCCCATCAGTCCCGATTATGCCGGGGTGAAACTGGATGTGGAAAAAGAATACCGTATCAATGTGCAATGGCATGAATTCAACGATGAAGATGCGGTATATCAGGTGCCGCGCAGAAAATAAGGTCTTATCAATATGGAATTTACATGGACAAAGAAAGATCTGCTGAGTCTTTATGACCTTTCCCGGGAAGAGATACTCTGTATCCTGAACACGGCGGAAGAGTTCAAAAAAGTATCTGAGCGGAATGTCAAAAAAGTACCCGCACTCCGGGGAAAAACCGTGGTCAATCTGTTTGTGGAACCCAGTACACGTACCCGCGTTTCCTTTGAATTGGCGGAACAGCGTCTGAGTGCTGACATCATCAACATGAATGCAGAAACAAGCAGTTTCCGCAAAGGTGAAACACTCCTTGATACATTACGCAACATTCAGGCTTTGCAAGTCGATATCGTTGTGTTGCGCCACAGTTGTACCGGTGCCCCGAACTTCCTGGCGCGGGAATTGAATGTCGGCGTAGTCAACGCCGGGGATGGCGCACACAGTCACCCCACTCAGGCTTTGCTGGATATGTTTACCATCCGGGAAAAGAAAGGTCGTATTGAAGGTTTGAACGTTTCCATTATCGGGGATATTCTCCACAGCCGTGTTGCACGCAGCAATATTTGGGGTTTGCTCAAACTGGGTGCCAATGTGACAATCGCCGGTCCCTCCACTCTTGTACCGAAAGAATTTGAAAAAGTCGGTGTCCGTGTCTGCCGGGATCTGAAAGATGCGTTGAAAGATGCGGATGTGATCAATCTGCTCCGTATCCAGCATGAACGTCAGCACGGCGGATATTTCCCCGGAACCGGGGAATATGCCAAGATCTTCGGAATCAATGCGGAAACTATGAAATATGTCAAACCGGATGCTTTGATCATGCACCCGGGTCCGGTCAACCGCGGGGTGGAATTGGATTCCGCGATTGCCGATGGTCCGCAGTCTGTCATCCTTGAACAAGTAACAAACGGTTTGGCAGTCCGTATGGCTGTCCTCTTCCTGGTAGCGGGGTGTTTGAAATGAATAACAATACGAATTGGATCCTCAAAGGTGCCCGGGTAATCGACCCGGTCAATAACATTGATGCAGTACAGGATATTTACGTGCGTGACGGCAGAATTGCCGCCGCCGAAGATATGGAAGGCGTGGATGCCCAGATTTTGAATTTGGACGGCTATGTGGTAACTCCCGGTCTGATCGATATTCATGTGCATTTGCGTCAACCCGGTAAAACGGATGCGGAAACCGTTCGTACCGGCACGATGGCAGCTGCCGCCGGAGGTTTTACCTCTATTGTTGCCATGCCCAATACCAGTCCGGCAGCGGATAATGCGGGTGCTATTCAGTATTTGATGAACTGTGCAGAAAAAGAAGGCGTTGTCCATGTCCTTCCCTGCGGTGCATTGAGCAAAGGTATCCAGGGGGAAGAAATGGCACCTGTCGGTTCGCTCAAAGCTGCCGGTGTTGTTGCATTGTCTGATGACGGCAAATGTATTCAGAATCACTCCATGATGAAAAATCTGGTGCAGTACGCAAGTCAGTTTTCTCTGCCCATTCTGGATCATTGCGAAGATGAAAATCTGTTTGCCGGCGGTGTGATGCACGAAGGATACTGGTCTGTCCTTCTTGGTATGAAAGGTATTCCTTCTGCGGCGGAAGAATTGATCGTTGCAAGAAATATTATTCTTGCCCGTACTGCAAATTGGAAAATCCACATGCAGCATTTGTCCTGCAAAGAAGCTGTGGAACTTGTCCGCAACGCCAGAAAACAAGGGATCCCCGTCACTGCCGAAGCGACACCCCACCATATTGCATTGACGGATGTGGAAATCAAGAAATTTGATACCAATTACAAAATGAATCCTCCGCTCCGTTCGGAAGAAGACAGATTGGCAGTCATTGAAGGTTTGCGTGACGGTTCGATTACTGTGATTGCGACGGATCATGCTCCCCACACGGAAACAGCCAAAATGGTGGAATTTGATTATGCTCCGTTCGGCATTATCGGTTTGGAAACGGCATTGCCTGTGACCTTGACGGAATTGTATCACAAAGATTATCTGTCTTTGCCGGATTTGATTTCCAAATTCACCAAAGGTCCTGCAGAAATTCTCGGGTTGCCTATCGGTTCTCTGTCTGTCGGATCGGTTGCGGATATTACGGTGATCGATACGGATGTGGAACATGTGATCGACAAAAACAATTTCTATTCCAAATCCCGCAATACCCCGTTTGACGGCTATCAGGCAAAAGGTCGTGCCTGTGCCACCTTTGTCAGCGGTAAATGTGTTTACAACATCCTGCCGGAAAACGTCCGGTAAGCGGCTGATTTGCCATACGGCATAAAAAAATCCTCAGATAAAGTATACGCTTTATCCGGGGATTTTTTTATGCAGACGGAATGTATTACAACTTCTTTCCGCAGTGCGGACAATACTTCTTTTCTTCTTCTTTATCTGTTTCTTTTGTGTCAGATTGCTTTTGCTCAAGGTATTCGACAAATCCTGCGCTCAAAATCCCGGTAGGTACCGCAACCATACCAATGCCCATTAGCGCAATTACGGTTCCAAGGATACGTCCCAGAACCGTTACAGGATAGATATCTCCATAACCGACAGTGGTCAAGGTTGCGACAGCCCACCATAATCCGGAAAACGCATTTGAGAATTGCTTCGGTTGGGCATCGTGTTCCGCATAGTATATAAGCAGAGATGAAATAACTAACAGAATAGAAACAAAGAAAATAGATACCAGAATCTCTTGCGATTTCTTTTTGAAAACTTCTCCGATGGAAGCTAATGCCGCGGTATAACGATGCAACTTGAAAATTCTCAATAACCGTATCAGACGGAATGCTCTTATGCCTACCAGATTGACAGGCAGAAACATAGGCAGGAAGAACGGTAATATTGCAATTAAATCAATGAGTGCCATTCCGGATACCATATATTTCAGACGGGATTTTATTTTTCCATCGTTGGGGAACAAATAGTCAGCGGTCCAGATTCTTAATAAATATTCGACTGAAAAAATAATCAAAGACCATTCTTCAATGCGGGACATCAGGCGGATGGTTTTAGCTGATACTGGGAAAGTCATGATAAAAACAGACGCAACGCTGAAAAGAATGAAAGCCATGATAAAAAGGTCAAATATTTTGCTTATGATACTGCCTTTTTCCGCTGGCTGAATCACATTGTAAATATACTTCTTAATATTCATTTTTTTTTACCTCAATCTGAAAGTGTTCCGCAGGTAATGTAATACAACTTATCTTTTTTTTCAACTTCTTATTGAGAAATTCTGTAATATTTTTCAGACTGAACTTTATCTGTTCTTATCTGCGCAAAAGAGATTTTTCCAATTCCCGCCGGTATTTATTAAGCAGGATCACTTGTCTCTGCAAGTAGGCATCATTCAGAAAATAACTGGAAAAGGAAATCGCAAGCGCAGCAATCGGCCGCCAGTCACGTCCGCATACGGGGACACCGATACTGCTGATTCCGAATACACTTTCATCCTGCACCACAGAATAGCCTTCCGCACGGATCGTACGAAGTTCATTTTTCAACATCTCCGGGTCACATACGGTCCGCCCGGTCAATTGCCGCAAAGGATTAGAACGGAGGAAATCGTCAAGTTCCTCATCCTCCAGGGCGCTGAGCAAGATTTTTCCGGATGCGGTTGCGTGGCATTGATCCTGCCAATCCTGATTTACCGCAATGCTGATCGGCGATGTAGGAATTACCATATTAATCGCCAACATTCTGCGCTGATACAATACACCCAGAAACGAGGCGGCTTCGCTTTCGCGGGAAAGAGCCTGCAAAATGGAATCCGATACATTACGCAACGTTTTCCAGGTATCAGCGGAACTGCCGAGAATGAAATTCTGCACGCCAAGAGTATAAGTGTTGTCTTTGTTATGTTTCAGATAATTACGCATGTATAATGTGCGGATGAGATTACTGGCAGTTGCGGGTGAAAGCCCCAATGCTTTGGCGATTTCACCGCTGCGCATCGGGCGTTGAGATTTTTCCACAAGTTCCAGAATATCCAATGCCCGTTCAACAGACTGCACAAAGGTTTTCCGTGATAAATTACCGTTTTTATTCATACCATCAACTCCATAAGCTGTTTTTACTATACTCAATACTGTTTGTATTTCAAGAACAGAAATAAAAAAAAATCAAAATCAATGCCGGGCAACCACCGATTGTACGGATATATTGTAAGATTTTTTATATTACAATAATATTGTAAAACAGATAGATATATTTGAAAATTATTGTAATATGACACTTGCAACGCCACGGATCCGGGGTATATTAAAGGTTATGACTGGAACCTTTTTTTACAGGAGTACCATTATGCAAACGATCAATCCTCTGATTCCGATGGGTGCAATAACCGGGAAACCGACCCGGGAAGATATCGTCAAGATCCTGACCCGTTACCGGGAAGCCGGGCTGGAACAATATTTGATTTATCCCCGGAGCGGCTGCGAACTGGAGTATATGTCAGAAGAATATCTTTTGACCGTGGAAATGATTTGTGAAGAAGCGGAACGCTTGGGATTCAAAGCCATTTGGCTTTATGATGAATTCAACTGGCCCAGCGGGACATGCTGGGAACGGGTTCCGCGGGAGAATCCGGAATTTTCCGCGCAATTTCTTTGTGCATATCATGTTGACGGCAAGGTAAAAGTGGAAATCAAACAGAATCCCATTTATTCGGATCTGATGAACCCGGCAGCGGTGAAGCGTTTTATTGAACTGACTCATGAACGGTATTTTGAACGGTTGGGTAAATGGTTCGGTTCGTTGATCAAAGGGATCTTCACGGATGAACCGGATATCGGATATTATTATAATCCGGGCAAAGAAATACCGGTATTTTCCATGGGGTATTACACGGGCTTGGAAGAGGATTACCGCGCATTGACCGGGGGTGATCTTATGGAAGATATTGCAGCAGGTGTCCGGGCATCAAAAAACTTTTTTCCGACCCGCTGTGTGCCATTACTAGCCAAACGTTTCCGGACTTGCTTTATTGATCAGATACAAGACTGGTGTACGGCACATCATATTGTTCTGACGGGACATCTGATGTGTGAGACCGGGACAAAGGCTGCTCGCAACGCCAATGGGGATATTTTGACCGTATTAAGCGGGATGAAACTGCCGGGCATTGATGATATATACGGTCTTTCCGAATCGGATGGATTTGAATATCTGACTTATTCTACAGCACAATATGCCATAGAAAAACAGGGAAATAACGGCGGATTGGCAGAATTGTTTGCCTGTCAGAAATGTGATATTGACTTTGCAAAGCTGCAGCAGTATATATTTCTTGCCGGCGCATTCGGGATCGATCATTATCTGCTTGCTGTTGCAGCAATGGATCCGAGGGGAAACAGTATAAAAAAGGAATATTTCAATCCGTTTTCATGGGAAATACCTCAATTACAATCCTTCCGCGAATGGAGCAAAACCGCCTGCCGGGCAGCCGAACTGGCAAAAAAAGAACGCCTTTACGATATTGCCGTACGATATACGGAAGATGCCCCGGATCTCTATGGACTGCTCCGGGAATTGGCAATCCGTCAAATCTCCTGGACACTGCTCCAGAATGACGATGCGGTTCCTGATGATATTCCTTTTGTATTACGGTGCGATCATAACCGGCTTACTCTGGCAGTGGAAAAAGATCACAAGCCGTCCTGTATTACCTGGAATGTCGGACTTGCACTGACGCATTTTGAGTCATTCCAACTCAGCAGCAAAGTGTGTTATAAAGATGGTGCTCTGGTCAATGATGTATTTATCCGACGGTATAAAGACGGTACCGTTCTGGTTATTGATATGGCTGGACGTGACCGGGAATTGATCCTGCACCGGAACGGACAGGAAATCCCGTTCCGCTTGACACGTTTCGGTGTACAGGAATTTCCCGGATGGCAATTGGATTTTGATCATAAACATATCCAACGTATCCATTTTGATGCAGTCGGGCGGGCGATTATTGATATAACAACACCGCAAAAACTCCAGCTTGCATTGCGCCATTATGCCGGTACGGCAGAAGTGACAATGGATGGAACGGTGATAATTCCGGATTTACCCTGCAAGGGATTACCGGAAAGTTATGATCCGTTATACCGGCTTGCAGATTTAGGGGAAGTTTCTGCAGGGAAACATATTCTGGAATTAAAAAACAATGCGCCGGACTTTCCGTTCCTCCCAGCGGCATTGCTTCTGGGCGGGGAAGATTTGCCGAGTTATACCGGGCGTGTTCTGCAGAAAGCAAAGACCCTGATTCCACGAAATGCGTTAAAGATCAAAACGGTCAACCATACTCCCCCGGGGGATGTGGAACTTTTTATTAACGGCAGAAGTCTGGGGATCTGTCTGACTGCGCCTTATGAATGGATCGTTCCGGATGAGGTACGTGGAGAATATGCAGAAATGCAATTCCGCTATTCCTCTTCCATTTCCGCCATGTTTGGTAATGTCTGGCAGGGGAGAACGGAACCGAATGCAGCAATGCTGCGCAATCTATATGCGCCATCTTACCACGGGAAGCCCCATATCCTGGAAGTGGAATTCCAATAACAAGACAGGAGAAAAGTCATTCCGGATCAGCGGAGTCGATCAAAGATTTCAGGAATGACTGTATATGTGCATTGTCACTTGATATGGATTACAGTCACATCCTGCGGAAGTACGGTCACAGTCATAGAGGAC
>JAFVSW010000054.1 GCA_017503545.1 Lentisphaeria bacterium
AGCCAGGAGAACATCTGCCTGACTTTCCGGAGTTTTCCGCATCCGGCAAAGACGGTCAACGATCCCGCCGTAACTGAACTTGTGCTTCAGCGGCTTGAGCATCAATTCCATTTCCTGCTGTGGTATGGCGCAGGAGCCGCCATGAAGAGTCATCAGCGTTGGCACAGCAAACTTCTTTGCCACACGGAGTGCCGTATTTGCCAAGCGACCGCCCGTATGGATATGAAAAATATCATAACATCCATTTTTTAAGGTGTTTATGAGCCTCGGAGAATATGGATTGCCGCCCTTTTTATCCAATGCGAGTTTATCCCTAACCGGCATGGGGAAATAAGGATAGAGATAAGAGAAACGGCGGATCGTGATACCATCAACAACTTCCATGCCGACCTTATCCAATGCAGCAGTACAAAGGATTTCCGGTTGCAAGCCCTGCGCTTTCTGCTGTTTGGCAATGTGCCATACAACGCTTTCCGTACCACCCCATTCTGAAAATGTAAAACGGCGGACAATATGTGCAATCTTCATCGTTTTATCCCCCGGTAATAACTCATTTTCTGTGTGTAACGGTAAACAGGGGCATAGAAAAATTCATTGAACGCTCTGTGTTTGATCAGATAGAGCCAATCACGCACCGTTTCGGCAAGGATTGATTTCCAGGTTTGCAGCAGTCCTTTGGATTGCTTTCCCATTTGCTGATCGGCAAGCCCTTCATTGAAAAAGCGTTTTTTTACTTCTTTCAGCGTGTAATTGTGAGAGTGTTCCACCGCAGCACCGGGGACATAAATGATTTTCGCTTGATACCGGTTCACCCATTCGGAATCTTCGGAATATTGAATCATCTCATTGAACGGTTTTTGAAGCAGATCATTTTTTCGGAAGCCGGATGAGACCAACGAGAAAAAACGATCCCATTTTCGGGATATGGATCCATTGCCGAAAGCGCGTTCATAATCTTTCCGGACAACCTGAAAAGCATCTTTCCGGGCGATCTGATTGCCGAAAACACAATCCGTTCTTTCATCTTTGAGCGGTGATATCAGATTTTTCAGATACTCTTTGTGCTGCGGTATAGCATCCCCGTTATGAAATACAATATAATCGCCCATTGCCTTGCTTACCATATAGTTCAATGTCTTGCCCGGTATATATTTGCCTGCCGGGGGAGAAATCCGGCGGAGCTGTGGTATACCTGCCAGATATTCTGCTGTCCCATCGGTGGAATGGTCATCACAGGAGATGATCTCCAAGGTATCGTCGATTTCCTGATTCAACAGTGCTTCTACCGTCTGTCGGATGTATGCTATATCGTTATGAGAGCGCATCAGTACCGAAATCATATTTCATCTCCCTGAAAACTTTCAACGGCATCTTCAACGGTGGGAAAAATATCGAATACACGGTAAACCTTGGTAATATCCAGTACGACCTGCATATCCGCACTGACTCTGGCAAGTTTGATCAATGCATTGTTTTCGATTGCTTTCTGTGCCATTGCAAGCAGGGCGTCCAGGCCGTAGTTATCGATATTGACCAATTTTTCCAGATCAAGAACAACTTTTTCGCCGTTTTTCATCCGTTCGCTCAATACATACTTGAAATTTTCAGCTCCAATCCGATCAAAGAACATATGAACATGAGCCACCAACACGCCGTTAATATATTCAAAACGCATTTCCATAATTTATGTCCTCCGTAATCTTCCGGTAATCTTGCTGAAGATCCGTTTGGCACGGACTTTTTCGACATGGTCAAACATCATGTAATAAAGAGCAGGGAAGTAAATCAACACGCCGGAGATCCCCGCCAGTGCCAACAGGAAAAATTCGTGGATCTGTCCCCGGAGAAAATAGTACTGCCAGTAGCAGACCATGCCGGTGGCGAGAGCCAGCAGCGCCGGTTCAAAAAGCGAATACAGAACAAAATAGCGCAAGCGGAGTCCTGTCCGTTTAATCAGACGAGGAAGCACAAAACCGACCGTTCCAATCAGCTTTGTCAGGATCATCGCGCCTACAACGATCAGCTCATGCTGTTTGATCTGAAGACCGATAATTGAGATCACAATGAAGAAGATACTCTCAAAACTTTGTACTTTTGCAAGAAATTTATGTTCTTCCGCCATGGTAAGGAATTTCTCTGGAATGATGCGCAAAACCAAAAGAAAATAAACAAATAAGATCATCAGACGGCAGATGAATGCCGCTTCATCACTCACCACATTAAAAAGGAACAGAATGATGCGGGGTGCATAAATCATGATCATTATCGTTGCCCCGGCAGCAAAAAAGTTCACCCAGCGTATGGAGCGCAACAGGATCTGTGCCAGATGCATTGTTCGTTTGCGACTGTGAAGCAACGCTGAAATGGGAGAAATATTTTCCACATACGGCAGTGCGATCTGTTGCATGAGAAAAGGGATCCTGCTTCCCAACTGAAAAATTCCGACCGGAGCAAGCCCGCAGAAAATACTGATTAACAGGAACATACCGCGTTCCCAAATCATACGCCCGATGGAGATGATATAAACAGCTCTGCTGAAATGGAAGATCCCTTTGAGAACCTCTTTATCAAGCGCAAACCGTATCCGGAATCCGGGAATATTTTTCCAGACTGCAACCAACATTGCCAACTGCGTAATTCCCATGACCAGCATAACAAAAAATAACAGTTTGAAGAGCCCCCAACCCAAGGCAAAAATAACAATGACCCCGGTCAACTCGACGATTTTGGAGATGATGATAATATAGTTTCGCAAATAAATTTTCTGAAGCCCCACCAGAATTTCCGGAAATACGCCCAACGGAAAAACGATTGTGGCGGCAAGTCCGCTCAAAAGCAAGGCTTCCCGACAGAAATAAATATATTCCTCTGTCGCATCTGCAGGCAGGTGAAAAAGTTCCCTGATATAGTATATCCCGACAAATGTCAGCGGCAGGATCAATAATGCCATACTCACATGACTGAGAAAGATGCTGGAAATCGTATGATTGTATTTTTCAAGGTCCTGTTTATAAAGTTGCGTGGCTGTCACTTTTTGCGCTGCCACCCCAAACCCGAGGTCCAGCAGCAGGGCGTAACTGAAAAAACTCCACAACATGACCCACAAACCATACTGTGCTTCCCCAAGATGACTGATCAGCCAACGGGTAACCAGGATCCCCTGGACCAGCCGGACAAACATAGAAAAATAGTTGGTTACGGTATTTTTGAAAAATGGGATTTTCATAAATTATCAGCCCTTTCAAGCATAAGATCATAGTAATCAGAAACGTGTTTCACAGATTCCGGAAAATCTGTGTTCGAGAGTATTGCTGCAAACGAGTGTTCGTCTTCCGGTGAAAATCCGTGCATCCCGTTCAATGGTTTTTCGCCCATATCAGAAGGTACGATCTGGAGACCGGCATCCAGAAGGAAGATACCGTCCCCAAAGGCACGGTCCTGCCGGTAAATGCCGTAACGGATCTCTTCTTCTTTACTTAAAAAATGACCGGGAAACAGCTTCATCATTTCTTCAATTACTTTTTTTGCGTTATTGTTCAAATAATAGAACCTTGCCATAGTGGAATCATAACATACACCGTAATCCTGTCCGAAAACGAGCCCGCTTTCCGTAATTTTTTTTATCATATCCACAGTGCCGGTCAGCGGAGTCATGCCATGATCGGAAAATATTGTAAAATGTACTGTTTCAGCATGTTCTGCAGCTTTTTTATACAAATTTTCAATCTGTATTTTGATTTTGTCAAGTTTGCTTTGTATGGTCGTGAAATCTCCAACGTTATCATGCAGTACTCCATCAAAACTTGCGGTATAGACGAAGAGAAAGTTTTTGCCATGATCGATTGCTTTTTCTGCTGCAGTGTAATTTTCATCATCGCTCAAATGCCAGTCGGAAATATGAAAATCTATGTCTTTTGCGTACAAAGTGTCATGGAGATTGGCAATATTTCCCATGCCGTTTGCAAGAAAGAGATCAGATTTTTCGCAGTAATCTACAAACTTCAATTTCCATATCGGCATCCGGTAGAGTTGAAAATATCCGGTAAAACCGTAAAGGCGTTTCAGGATTTTGGATAAATGATGCCGCACCCGTCCCCGATTCCAGAAACTTTCCGGCTTGAACAGCCATGCCAAACGGGAAAGTTTTTTGAATGGTGAATGATCCGGAGCAAATCGGAACAAGCCCAAATGTCCATGTTCCGCCGGTGTTTTACCGGAAAGGATCGTTGGAATCGCACTGCTGGAATAACCGAATTGCATAAAAATCTTCCGTCGGTACGGAAACAAATCTACCATGAACTGGTGATCGTTGATGATCTTCCAGCCTAACGCATCTATAAATAAAAATATTTCAATGGTTTTATGCATGATATTCACCTTATGGCAGCGCCTTGTATCCGGGGAGTTTCCGGAAATCTCCGGCAGGTTTTCTGTTTTTCAATTCTTCAGACGGCAAAGCCGGTTTTTCAATCAGATAGCCGCTTGTAACTGCCGCCGGAGCGATCGTTTCCCAAACGCTGTATTCACTGGAAGGAACACTCAGAAATTCCAGATTGACATAACGTCGGAAAATAGGAAGTCGATCGGCATTTTCTCCATATACCATTTTGACAGCGTTCCGGTCCATACCGAATGTATTGCCATAAGGAGTGATACCCGGTACAAACTCGTCGAAATCATCTGCGTAGCTCACTAAGTCCAAAAATACTACCGGATAGATCTTCCCCAAACCGGATGTCATAGAGCGCCCCAGCGGGTTTGCTCCGTTATGAAAGTCATTGGCAAGATATGCGCCGTCAAGATATTTCTGTTCTCCGGAAATTTTATGAGCCGCGATCAGCGTCATTGCCCGTCGCAACGGATGATAATTGCCCCATGCCATAGAGTGGACCCAACCGTCATCCGATGCGTACCAGAGGGTGCGGTAAGGATATGCACTTTCCTGATCGGCAAGCATTTTCTCCGCATTGTGCAAAATAACTTTCCGGTATTCCTGACGTAATTCATCCAATTCTTTCACCGGGTACAATTCAAGCAGCATCAAGCTCAGTTGCGACCACCTCCAGAAATCTTTATTGAAGGCTTTTTTGATATTTTGGGAATTTTCCAGAACCGGATCAAGATAATTACTGTCCCCGGTGAGCAGGTAAAGATTGGTTCCGGCTCTTAACAGATCTCCGCCATACAGCTGTTGGTTTTCCCGGTAGGAAATCAATTTCCCCTTCACCCGCAGCCATGATACCAGTCTGTTTTTTGGATTGATGGAAAACTCCCATGCTTTTTTGGCGGAAGCAGTATATTTTTCCATTTCGGAAGTTCTTCCGGCTTTTTTCATGGCGAGGGCAAGCGTACTGACGGCTGCAGCATATTCCAAAGTGCCGTTCCGGGAAGGGGCAGAGACATAATAGGTCCGCGGATCCTGATTGGGTAAGCCTTCGCCGGGTCCGGGATGTCCGGTCGTTTCAAACCAGGTCCCGACACCGCCATTTTCCTGTTGCACGGCAAGCAGGTGTTTTACGCCCCATGCCGCCTCATCAAGAA
>JAFVSW010000055.1 GCA_017503545.1 Lentisphaeria bacterium
CATTGCATTGGCGAATATGTCATTCCGTGCCGGAACGCCATATCCGTCAATGCCGGTCTTGGTCAATGTCGTTCGACGTCTTATCCCCAGGGTTACGCTGCGCTCCACCCTGGGCTGTCTGACTCTTGCCGCCCCACAAGGGGGCTTGTTTTACGATTGATCCGTGGTTCTTCGTGCAGTTGTGACTTTTGGATAATATTCCTGCTTATAAACAAAAATCTAACAAAATCACTTTATCTGCAATCAATTTTCTTCTGCTGAAAAAATAGCAAAAATATTTGTTTTTTGAAAAATTTATGAGTAGTTCCGCTTAAATATTGAAAAATTTACAGGATAACCGGAAAAAACATTCCATTTCCACTTGACAAATAATCAACAATATGCTATACTAAAGAAGTATTTGTTGGTTATTTGTTGGGTGAAATTATGGAAACAATGCGATTAAAACAGGACATTATCACAGAAACAGTGCGGGATTGGATTCGGAACGGAAAATATAATCCCGGGGAAAAATTGCCGACTGACATCGAATTGGCAAATCATTTTGTTGTCAACCGGTGTACCGTTGCTGCCGGTTTGAAACCTCTGGTGGAGGAAAATCTGTTGGAACGGGCACCGAAACGGGGAACTATGGTAAAACGTCATACCCGGAAACTCTGTACGAATGCTGTGGCATTGCTGACAAGGACCAAAGGGGAAATCTATTCCAAATTTACAGCCAGGATCAATCATGAATTGCTGAAACAGGATCTGTACCCTGTCCTGATGGATGAAGATTTGAACCGGGATTATGATGATGTCATAAAATTCATGCGTCAACTGATCAAACAAACCCATCCATACGGCTGTCTGATATTGGGCGACCATATACCTTACGAAGAATTGAAAAAAACGCCGTACAGTTTGTTCAAAACGGTATTTCTGCTCCGTTATCACCACTTTGAAGAATTTGAAAATGCGTATTATGCGTTGACGGATTATGAAGATCTGGGACGGCAGATTGTGGAATATTTTGCAGAACGGAATATCAAACGGATTCTGTTCCCGCCCAGCGCAGAAATCGTTTTCCGGGGCGCATGGACATCATTGCAAGTAACCGTTCTGGAACATATCAAAAAATATGCAGCAAAGGCAGGGCTCGAGGTCGATGCCGATTTATTCTGGCGGCTTCACAGCGGCGCACCGATTGATGTGGTTCTGCCCATAGCAATCGGACGTTCCAAAGTAAAAACCGGCATTTTCAGTTGGAGTGACAGTGTTTTACAGCAGAATATCATACCCGCGGTCCGGAACACGGGGATGGATCCATTGAACGACTTTACCCTGTTGGGCAATTTTAACACACGCCAATCTGCGGATGTCGGTTTTGATACATTTGATCACCGGGTGGAAGATATTGCAAAAATCGGCGTGGATATGCTTACCGGGAACATTACAGAGAAAAAAATTCTTGTACCGCCACAACTTATACAACACAAATTGAACATAAAATCAAAATAAAAATAACACAGAAAGGTCGTCAAAAATGAAACTTGCAACCGTAATGACTTTGGTTTCCGTATTCGGACTTACTCTTGCCGGACAGGATGCGAATCAGAAAAATCTGCTTCTGGATGAAGGTTTTGAAACGGTAAAAGTCAACAACAAAGGTGTGGTATACTCTCCTTACATTTACCCGACAGTAAAATTGAAAACCGGCGAAGAGTTTATCTACATCCGCGGAAAACGGGAAGTTGCAGCCGGTAAATTCTCCTTAAAAATGACCAATACAAAAGAACAGGGAGCCTTTTTCATCATGGCGGATAAGATCATTCCCGCCTGCAAAAAGGATGAACAATATGTTCTTTCTGCCGATGTGCGCGGGACCGGATATGTGCAATTGGCATTGGTGAATTATACCGCAAAAGATAAATTCCTGGGCACAGTCGGCGGCACGGAATTGAAAGGCAAGCCCGGTATTTCCAAGAAAAAACCGCTGAATACAGAAGAATGGACAACCATCTATTTCAGATGTCCGCGCCACAGTAAAACACCGGATGACGGCAAATGCAAACTGGCAATTTTTGCATATGCAAAATCCGAAGTCTATATCGACAATATCAAAATTTGGACTGAGAAAAAATAATATAACATCATCAACGGACAAGGAGCTGCTGCCGCTATGAAATGGTTTGGATTTGTTTTATGTTTCTGTATAACATGGCAGGTTTCTGCCGTCGTTTCGCTAACTCAGAAAGGAGAAAACTTTATCCTGAAAAATGATTTTCTGGAAGCAGAAATCGCACCGGATGGCGGACGCATCTCCCGACTGGTCAATAAAATCAACGGACAGAATATGGTCACGGACCGGGCGGGGAAAGCCACACGCGGCGGCGCACGGGACCGTTTGATCCCCAGTTATTTTAAACTGATCTCTCTCAAACACAAATTGCGGATCGTCAAAAACACACCGCAGGAAGCAATATTGCAAACATTTGTGCGCGGGACGGATGCCCATAAGTTTATTGAACTGACCAAAACTTATACTTTGAAAAAAGATTCCCCGCGGCTGGATATCCGGGTCGAATTGAGAAATACGCCGGAAAGTATGGGAGAAACCGAATTAACGTACAGTTCCCATAACTTTTACGGTGTTCCCAATGCGGACAATATGGTTTATATCCCCATGCCCGACGGAATCAAACGTTTTCTCCCTTCTGAAGCCGAAAATAAGAAATACAATAATATTCCCGCACGCGGATGGATCGCTGTCATCGGCCCGAAAAATGCCGGTGCAGTCTCCATGTTCGATCTGACATACAATGATATTGCCTATTCCTGGTATTGTCCCGGAGAACCGCTCCATTCTGTGGAATGGCAGATGAAAGCCATGCCCGTTCCCGCCGGAGAAACGTATACCATCCGTCATGCCATTGCATTGTCCGGCGGCTTGAGTCGCATTTCCGGTGCAGGATCTGCTGCGGTGGGTGAAATTCTCATTCCTGCAACATGTACACCCGGCACTCCGGTCAAAGTAACAGTCCGTCTGTTCGGTCTGGAAAGAAAAGATGTGACGCTGAAACTTGCGTGGGATAAAAATACGCAGAAGTTGAATTGCAAACTCACACCCGGTAAAATCACAGAATCCACAGTTACTCTGCCCGCACCCGCCACTACCCATTTTGTCACCTGCGAAGTATTGGACAAAAAAGGAGTCAAACTCCTCGATTTGTACGAAAAAGTGCAGATTGCAGATAAAGCACTCTCAATGGAAATGGCGGATTACCCGGTGCGCAAAAAAATCGCCGCCAACGCGGATGTATGGGATATTCCGCTGGATAAAAAATTGTTCCATGAACCGACAGAATTCCAATGGGGCAGAAATTCCGCTTATAAATCACTCAAGACCATTGCATTGATCCCCACTATGGGGGTCCGCGACATCATGGAATTGTCACGCCGTACAAAAATGGAAGTCACCTTCCCCACCATCTTCCCCGGCAGTTGGCAAATGGCATGGCGCGATAAAGTATTGCGTCCCGGCGAAACCGGTGTCGGCACGCTGCCTCAATATGTGAAAAAGCCATACGATCTGTACGTGATCGGCGGCAGTTTTTCTGCAAAAGGCGATGCTCATTTAAGCTGGAATAAAATCCCCGCATCCGTCCGCGCAAAGATTCTTAATGCAGTTAAAAACGGCGCATCTCTGCTGTATATCAACCCGGATGGATTGGATCCGCAGATGACAAAACTCCTTGCTGCGCTGGATCAGGGGCAAACGGCAAAAAAACTGCTTGCCTCTTTCGATCTCAAAGCGGCTCCGGCATTCGATAAAACGCAGATCCGGTGCGGCAACTACGGAAAAGGTAAAATCATTACCATTAAATTTCCTGTTGAAAAAGCATTCCTGACCCCCTCATTTACAAAATGGGTAAACGGTTACAACCTCTTTGTTAAACACCGGTACGATTATCAGGATTATCAGTTTGCGGTACTTGCAAAATTGGTCCAATATCTCGCAGGAGCCCCGGCGACACCTGCCATCACTTTGGCAAATAAAGTCAAGAACAACATTCTGGAATATAAATGTGTCAAAGACGCGACAACGATCCAATACGCCGTATACAACCGGTATGGCGATAAAATCGCATCACAAACCGTTCCGGCGAATGGCAAACTTGTTCTGCCCCAACTTCCTGCCGGAGAGAACCGGATCAAACTCTGTGTATTGGACAAAAACGGCAAGGTGATCGATTTTACATTCAAAACCATCACAAATCCGGCAAAATCCATTCTGAAAGATATTACATGGGCAAAATTGCCGATCCATGCCGGTGATCATACCATCGGAGAAGTCAAACTTTCCGGCGCATTGCCCGCGGATGCCGTTGTACAAGTGGAAATCTCGGACATCATGGGGCGTCTGCTCCAGATTACAAGAGGTACAAAAGTTGTATTCAATACGGCAAAATCCCGTGTACTCACCCACTTGATCACGGTGAAAATCCTGAAGAACGGCGCGGTAACGGATGTACTCCGGAAAAATTTCCATGTTGTCGGTGCCGGACAGGAAAATTATTATCCGACCATGCTCTGGGTGGTAAACACTGCCGTTCCCGATTATCTGTCACAGCAATTGATGAATCTTTCTGCCGATTACGGATTCTCTCTGCAATACGGCGGCTTCCCCAACAAGATGAATTTGGAAACGCTGCAATATTCTCCGGTGGAAGTTTCTGCAAATACCTTTGCCGGGCTGCACGGTGGTTTGCATAATCCGCAAGTCAAAAAATTGATCACACTCCCGAAAGAACAGAAGATCCGTAATCTGTGCTTGAATGATCCCGCCGTTGCGCCAAGACAACAGCAATTTGTCAAAGATGCTTTGAATCTGTTGAAAAATTACGGCAGCGAACGGTATTTCAATATGGGGGATGAAATGAGTATCACCTATTACTCCACCCCGATCGACATCTGTTTCTCCAAACATTGTCTCCCCGAATTCCGGAAATTTCTCAAGACCATTTATCCCTCTCTGGATGCGCTCAATAAACATTGGGAAACCAATTTCAAATCCTGGAACGATGTCATACCTATGACATTTGATGAAGTCATGACAAGAGAAAATGCCGCCCCCTGGAGTACACACCGGGAATTCATGGATCGACTCTTTGCCAACAATGTCAATATGCAGGCAGATGTGATCCGCAAAGTGTATCCCAACGGCTATTACGGTCCCACCGGACTGGAAGGCAAACCCCATGTTTATGGCGGCGGAACCAACTTTGAACACATGCGGAAACTGACCATGCTTTCCGCTTACGGTGATGCAAGGATACCCCTCTCTTTCGACCGTAAAAAACGGATGATCATGTGTTATCGCGGTTACAAACGGACAGAACTTTCCCAATTCATCAATTATTGGGAAGGACTTTTTGCCGGAGAACGCGGTGCGAATCACTGGTACACCTGGAGTTTCTTCCAGCCGGACGGCAGATCTGCGGAAAAAAGAGAATTTTTCAGAAAACATCTCTGGGATCTGCGTTCCGGTCTTGCCGCTCTCATGGTCAATTCCGATAAGTTTACGGATGAAGCTGCGATTCTCTATTCCCAACCGTCCGCACGTTCCAACTTCCTCAAAACAGATAAAATGGAAGTCTTCGATAACCTGATTTCTTTTGCCCGTTACTTTGAAGACCGGGCAATGGGATACCGTTTCATCCTCCCCGCCGATCTGGAAAACGGCACTTTGAACAAATTCAAACTCCTTGTTCTGCCGGAATCCACTGCCATGTCCGCAAAACAGGCACAGGCAATCCGCAATTTTGTGAAAAACGGCGGCGTCCTTCTGGCAGATTATGAAACCGCATTGGAAGATGAATGGAACGTGCCTCTGGCAAAAGGGATGTTGGATGATCTGTTGGGCATCCGGCAGAGATCCATGGGCTTTGCCAATGCCGCCGCAACAAAAGAACACAACATCCGCAAAGTCGCAAAAGCCAAAGCAGTCAAAGGAAAAACCAATGGATCGATCAAAGATCAATTGAACCGGCAGTATCCGATCCTGATTACGAATCAATACGGAAAAGGACGGACTCTCTACCTCAATTTCCGCTTTGAATATGCAAAACAGCGGGAATCCGGGGACAGCTCTCTGCGGTATCTGCTGGATCAGCATTTGAACATGAAACAGAAGTTCACGCCGGTCAAAACGATGAACGGAAAAAGTGCCGGTCTGGTCATGACCACGTTCTATCACAATGGTGCAAACACCTATATCGGACTGCTCCCCGGTCTGCCCGCGGGAAATTGGCAGAAAGCAAAACCCGATGACCTCAAAAAGCTGACATATAAAGTCAAATTCACCCTCCCCGGCAAAGGACATCTTTACAATGCCAGAACCGGAAAATATTACGGAACCAATCCGGTCCGGATCATGAATATGACTCCCGCTCATGCCATGCTGCTTTCCCTGCTGCCTTATAAAGTAACGGCTCTTGATGTCAAAGCGGATAAAATGACGGCGAAACCGGGCGATATCATCAAGCTCAAAACAGCAGTAAAAGTTTCCGGCGGCAAAGCAGGCCATCATGTATTCCACATGACCGTCAAGACTCCGGATGGCAAAACGCCCTGGTATTACCGTCAAACGCAGGAAACTCAAAACGGGATTGCAGAATTTGCGCTTCCGATCGCCTTGAACGATCCTGTGGGAAGCTATGAAATCACAATTACGGATGCCGCAACAAAAACAACTGAAAAAATCCGGATCGATTGCAAACAATAACCCGATGGAAAAGGTATAGGATAATGAAATTTGCAACACTTCTGAAAGTATTCTGTGCGATATTGATTGTGTCGATATTGACTTGTGACCTTTTCGCGTTGAAAATTCAGGAACGGACACGGGCATCCAAAAAAGATCCGTCAATCATCACAAAAGAAATTTTTGCAACCTCCGCAATCGGTGTCGATCACGGTTTTGCCGTGACCTATCAGCAGAAAGGCGGCTACGGTCAACCGCTCAACAAACAAGGATTCCAGTTGGGCTATGTCCCGACCGGAAACTGGTATCAGGGCGGCTTTATCCGGAATATCGTGGTCAATGGCAAACCGGTTCAGCTGTTGAAATCCAAATATCCGGAAATCATCCGGATTCTTTCCAATACGGCGGAAAAGACCGTTCTCGGCACGGCTTTTGAAACGCAGGCGGGCGAACTGCGTATCACCATGACATTGCAGAAAGATAAATATTATTCTTACGTAAAAATTGAATTTGCCAAGCCGGTAAAAACCTTGGAATTTGATTTATTGAATCACCCGGAACATTATAATAAAAAGCAGATGCAGCGGGTGATCAAGACTGCCAAACACTGTTTGATGATGGCTGGCACATTCTCCTGTACTTCCGGGAAAGATGAGCAAGGCTGGGCAATGTATGAAGATAAATACCATGGCTCTTTCGGGCCCTGTGCCATGATGTATCAGCCGGAACAGACGGAACAAGTCACCTATTCCTCCTATGCCGGATATCAGATCACAACCGGAATCAAAATGAAACAAGGCAGAAATACGGCTCATTTCCTCTTCTGGCATTTTCCCAAAAAACAATTCCCCCGTCAACTGCCCATGGAATATTTGAAAAGCAAGGCGGCTGATTTTCAGAAGGAATTGAATTCCCTGGCGGCAGTAAAAAGTACCGTTTTCGCCGAACCGGAAGTGACATTCTATGAAATGAAAAAATTGGCAAAACCGCCGGTCATTGATGGAAAAATGAACGACTCCGTTTGGAAAAATGTCCCCTGGACCGGTAACTTTTACTATCTGGGCACGGGCGATAAGGGAACACCGGATACAAAATTCAAACTGGCGTACGACAACACCCATTTGTATTTCTTTGTAACATGTACCGAACCGGATATGCGCTCCATGATCCGGACCGGTAAAAAGCATGATTTCAATGTCGGCAATGATGATTATGTGGAATTTTTCATCTGCCCGTATGGTGAATTGGATGACTATTTCCAGCTCATCATCAACAGTAACGGTGCGGTCTGGGACTGCAAAGTCAAGAAAGTCTTGCGGGATGCTTCGTGGAACAGTAACGCCGTTGTCAAAGCCGCAAAAGGAAAAAATGAGTGGTTTCTGGAAGGTAAAATCCCCGTCAAAGGCATGGTCAAACCGGATAAAAAGACATTGAGTGTCTGGCTCTTCAATGCGTCCCGTCAGCGGGTTGCCTCCGCAAGCAAAGAACAGCCGTTATTGAAGTGGACCACCTGGTCCAGATTGCCGGTCGCAAACTTCAATACGCCGTCAGGTTTCAATGTTCTTACAGAAATCGATGCCCCGTTCTCCAATATGCCCAAAGCCTTTATGGCATCGGACAATTATAAAGATCTTTATTTGCAGAAAAATCCCATTCAGTGTACGTTCCCCAGGGAAGAACTGTTCATTGCCAATAATCTGTATGCGCCCAACTTTGTCCGGATCAAAGATCAGCGGTTCAAATATAAAAATTATCTGGCAGGTTCCGGCAAATACAGAAAACTGGATGAGTGGAAACAGTATATTGACTCCCTCAAGATCCATGTCAGAATGCCGGAAGGCTGTACCCTGATGACCGGAGAAACCGGATATCGCAGTGTTTTCAATGTAAAAAAAGTTGGCAAAAATCATTACATTGTAAGCCCCATCCGCCTGGATTCCGGTAATTCCCTGCACAAATTGACCCATTGTTATTTCAACTCCACAGCATTGTACATGAAAAGTTCCCTCCCCGCCGGGAGCAAGGGCAACATCGAAATTTGGATCGAACAGCAAGTCAAAAATGAAAAACTGGTCACCGGCGTCACAAAATATCCGTTTACCGTGATCCGTTTCCCGGAAGTCAAACAATTGCGTCGTTTTGTAATCAATATGTGGCCCGATCTTTACGCGCTCTTTATCCCCGATTATGCAAAAAAAATCAAAGCACTCGGGTTCAATTCTCTCCCCATGCGCTGGGATTGGGTGGAATATAACCATAAACGCTATCCGGGGAAAGGTCATATCCTGGAAAATCACATCCGGAAAATGGTCAAAGATGCACGGGATAATGGTATGATGGTATGCGTTCACGATTCCACCATGGGCGAATTCTATTCCTCCAAACAGGGTCGCTGGGGCAATACCAGGTACATGGATCCCGGTTTTACCGGTCCGGTCTATCAGAAAGAGCTCAAAGACATCAAAGAAATTTCGGAACAACTCAATCCGGATCATCTTTTCATTGACTGCGAATATTTTGCACATCATCAGCAGTTCACAGAAAAAGATATTTATTCCTGGAAAGAAGGAAAAGAACGAATCGAAAAATCCGGTCTCACCTTGAAAGGGTATCTCTCCAGTTGCGGTGACCGACTTGCAAAAGATGTCAAAAATGCCCTGCAAATCCCCGGTCAAAAACGGGTAAAAGTCGGATTCTATGGCACTGGCGGGTGCTTCTATCTGCCCAAAGTCCGTTTCCCCGGACGGGAAATGTTTGACCTGATCTTCAACATTTATACTCTGCTGGATAAAAAACTGGTGGATTATGCCATGCCGTCCCCCTATCATTCCGGGGAAATGGATGACCGTTTCATCCTCTGTTTCACAGAATTGCGGAAACATATCAAAGATGGTCCGATCCTCCCCTGGGCGGCTGCCGGCTATCCGGTTCCCATCAATAAAGAAATGGTGCGGGATCAATTCCTGGAAATGTGCGCGTTCGGTTGTATCGGGGTGGCATATTATGAAGAAGATGTATGGGATGTGGGTGCCTACTGGTATCAGGCTCTGGCGATCAATGAAATCGCCCCGTTTGAAGACATTGTTATTGATGGCAAATTCTTCGCGCAAAACCAGAAGGCTTACGCCAATGCCCATATCAAAGGTATGAAGAAAGACAAGGAAGCGATTCTGTTGCTTTCCTGCTACAAACGATATAAAGCTATCACAGAAACCATCCGGAATCCGCTGGCAATGGATTGCGCCGTTTACGATGCCGTCACAGGCAGAAAACTGGGCGTTGTCCGCAAAGGCGGATCCATCAAGGTGGAACTGGATAGGAGCAGAAACACCAGATTGCTCTACTTTGGTAATGATTGGAACAAGAGAAAATAAAATATCAACCAATAAAATGGAAAGGTAAACGTATGATGAATTATCAACGGAAAATCTGTAAGAACTCACCATTTACCCTGATCGAATTGCTGGTCGTGATCGCGATCATCGCCATCCTGGCGGCAATGCTCCTGCCCGCATTGAATTCCGTCAAAGGCAGAGGCCACGCCGCAAACTGCGTGAGCAATCAGAAACAACTTGCGGTCCTGACATTGCGCTATGTGGATGATTACAACGACTGGTTGTTGCCCTGCTATCTCCCCGCCTCTCAAGATGGATTGGGCTATTGGCATCATTTCCTCATAGCAGCCGGATATCTGGAAAACCCGGTAAGTAAAAATAAAATTCTGAATTGTCCTGCCGTTCCCAGAACGGATACCAACTATATTATGAATCAGACCAATGCCGGTGATACAAAAGCCGCGGTGAAAAAAATCGCAAGTTTCGGGAAACCGTCTTCCGCTTTTATCTTTGCGGACCGCGGAAACAGATCTACCGGGGAACACCGTTTGGTCAATTCGCCATCCAGTTACGGAACCTGGCGCGATGCAACGATCGGCATCCACAAAAATGTCGGTCATACATGGTCTTATTATGACGGACATGCGAACATCCATAAAGTAAAACCGGACTATACCGGCGTCCCCGGATATACAACCGTCGGTGCGGCAGTCCTGCCCTGGGGTAACAAAGTAAACTCCCCTGCCGGAAAGGTTTACCCCGGTTGGTAATAATTTGAAAGAGAAAGGTTATTTCAAATGATTCGTAAGTTTAAACCGCAAATCCCCGTCATTACACAGGAAAACGAAAATACAATCGTCCTCAGCAATGACTATTTCACCGTCACCCATGAGAAAAATGCAGGCGGTTCCATTGCTTCCCTGATTTTCAAAAACGGGTCCGGGAACAATTTCTTTCAACAGCCACTGTTCGCACATGTCGCGTTGAAACAAGACGGAAAAATCGGCTTCTTCCGTCAATCAACAAGCATGGCTCAGAATTTCTCCTGTTCCGTTCAGGATAATGGGGTAAAGATTTTTACGGAGGGGTACCTTGCAGACGAAAACGGAAAAAACATCCCCGTTCGTTTCAAACAGTCCTTCTTCTATCAGGCGTGGGGACGCGTCAATGTCAGCCTCGATCTCATTATTGAAGAACCGGTCAATGATGTGTATGAAATCGGGGTCTGCGGCATTTATGCACCCGAAGAAGTCGATACCCTCGGCGTCCGCCCCGGATGCCCGCCCCCTCCCCCGGATGGATATTACAGAGAAATGGAATCCCATTTACGCTGGTTTGATTTGACCCGCAAACGTTCCTATACGCAACAGTACAATGCGTCTTATGCTCTGATGCCTTCTTATTTCTGTCTGTTCCGTAAAGGCGGCGATGGTTTGGAATTCTGGCGGGAAGATTGCGGCGAAGTCTGGGATCGCCCATTCGGATTGAATCCCGGATCCGGCGTTTTTCTCGACGACTCCAAACGCTTGCAGCCGGGGCAGAAATATATCCGCGTGGAACCGTTCAATTCCTGGGTCACTCCACGGACATTCCAGCCCGGCACCGCAACATTTAATTATACCCTGGGACTCCCCTTTATCAAATCGACAAACGATGCCCGGAAAGCGATTTTCAACCTTTCCATGCAGGCAAGAAATTGGCCCACCAGCCGCGAACAAATGAAAAAACTCGCCGATGGCGGCGTACAGGTCATCCGCCTGCATGACGATAATACATTCATCACCCCCTCCTGGCGTGACTGCTATTATCCACCCTACGATGAAGAAAATATGAAGATGATGGATCAGAATATCGAATGGGCGCACGAATTCGGTATCAAGATCGTCCCCTATTTCTCTTTGAAAGAATTCCATCCCGACTGCCCCGAATATCCGGAAAATGCACACCACTGGAACCGGTGGACACGCTCCGATGGCAAAATCCTTACCGAAGATGGTCCTTACGGCGGTTATATGTGTATGAAAAGCGGATGGCTTGAATTCCTCAAAAGTACCATCGTCAGAGTGCTGAAAAATCATAAATTCGATGGCGTATATTACGATCATCTCTGGTTCCGTTACTGCAATCACCCCGAACATGTCAACGGACTCCTGCACAATGATGCAGATGAAATCCTGGACTTTCTTTTCTGGAGTCGGGAACAGGTGGGCGAAGAAGGTGTTGTATACCTCCACACCTCCGCCTGCCCCACCATCATCGGCGAAAATCTGGCAAATCTGATGATCATCGGCGAAGATATGTCATATGCACGCCCCACCATTGATACGTTCCCCCCGGATATGGATTTCATGCCCATTACCAACCGGATATGGTGTCCTGCCGCTCCCTGTTGGAAAAATAAAGATGAAATCAGAGAATCGGTACTCATCACGGTCCTGAAACATTGTCCCCCTTCCAACCGGGAGGAAAGAGCGGAGTTTGTATTTGAACTCGGCGCACTGTTCAAAAAGTACAGACTGAACAGTATGCTCCGTCATGACATGATCCGCTTGCCCGCAGGGGACGACGAAAAAACCGTATACGTCAACATCTATACGGACGATACACGTATGGTACTTTTCTGTGCAAACCTGATGAAATCCGCACAGAACGTAACACTGGATATCCCTGCCGGACTTATCCCCGCCGGAAAGACTCTCAAACAGATTACGGCGATCGAACGGATCAACGTTACCGGAAATGCTCCGGACTTCACCCGATTCCAATTGGAATGTCCCGCTGAAGATGCCGGAATCATCGAACTGGAACTCAAGTAAAAAAAACGGACTGCGGGGAAGAAAACTTTTTGCAAAAAGTCTTCTTCCCCGCGCCCCATCTTACAAAAATTCTTACCGGAATATCTTTTATTGAGGACAATAAAAGATATTCCACTTTTTTATCATAATCAATCATGAGAAACAAGCATTTTTCAAGCACTGAATCTCAATATATGCGTAAAGTTTCAGACGTTATCTTGAACGATATAAAAAAATAAAAGCTGATTTGACAATCTTTGCTTATTGAATCAAATGCAGTTTTCGGAACAGTTCAATCCACAATTTCAAAATATTTTCTTTCGAATATTTTTCTGAATTCAATCTGGCATTATTACCTATTTCCTTACGTAAAGACTCATTTTCTGCCAATTTTACGGCCGCACGGATATAAGAATCATAATCACCGACAGGAACCAATATACCATCTACGGAATCAGTAATTATATCACCGGGGCCATAATCGCAATCAAAAGCGACAACAGGGAGACCGCAACTCTGAGCTTCTAATATAACCATAGGGAAAGCTTCATGTCTGGATGTCATAAAATACATTCCGGAATTTAATAATTCCTGTTCTGCATTGTCTGTAAGAGGATGCAGGAACAAAAAATCTTCCAAATTTTTTGATTGTATCATGTTGGTGATTTCAGTAATTTTTCTGCCTTCACCGAATAGATCGATTTTCCATTCAGGAATCTTTGCTTTTAATTCAGATGCAATATCCAACAAAATATCAATTCCTTTTTCATAGGAAAAACGGGAAAGAACCAAAATACGCTTTGGTGAACAAGTTGCAGCGGCTGCCGGATAAAATGTTCTGGGATTGGGAATGACATAACGTTTTTCTTCCGGGACAAAAGGATACTTTTCATGATGACGGCGTGATAATAAAACAATGGCGTCAGCAAATTTATAAAATAATTTTGCCAAAACACGGTTGACAAATGGAATTTTTTGAAAAGTCAAATGTTCGCAAAGAATTAATTTTGTTTTCAGTTTGAACAATGGGAGATAAGCATTCAACCAATAACAAGAACTGAGCAAAACATCTTGCGGATGACGTTTCAATTCTTTTTTCAAACGGACGGAGGCAAAAAAATAAGTCCAGAAAGCAAGTCTTGCCAATATCGCATTCCAAATCCAATTGCTGCTTACAGGATGTTTTGCCAAATGAATAATCTTTATATTATTCAACTCAGGAAATGCAAGCGGTTCCGATCCGGTTGTAAAACAACTGAAAATGGTAACTTGTAAGCCCGGATGTTGAACAAACATGTTACTTAACAAAGAAAGAACACGTTGTCCACCTCCATGAAAGGAAATATTATCAATAACAAAACCAATTTTCATATCAAAAAAATTCCTTCTGGTCTGGTATTGATTTATATTTTTTTACCGGTTATTTTCTTGAATATCCGGGACAAAAATATCCGGAGAAATTTCAGATTGAACTTCAATGCAAGAGAAAGCGGAGTATGTTTGTTCAATAAGAAAAGATCTTGTTCATGTTGTCCGAATGTTTGCAAAATAAAACATATCGTTTCCGGGACATCTTTCTGACTGACAACACCATTGTACAATAAACTGTGACAAAGATCTTCAATAATATGCTGAAACCTGGAACTGTATAAATCCGAAACTTTGTTTTCTGCAAAAAAACGTTTTGTATCATTCAGAATGGCGAAGCTGCTTGTTATGTATGCTTTGATCTTGTCAATTGACCAATTCAGAGCGCCGCAATTGCCGGCACCGTATCTGTAATGATAAACAATCCTACTTTCTGATTTATAACTCTGTGCATAAAAAGCTGCTCGCATAGTTAATTCAATATCATCAATAGAAAATAACACCTTATCGTGGGGGAGCGCCTTCAGCAACATTTCACGGGCATACGTTTTTGCATATGGAGCAAAAGAATACGGAGTTCTGGTTAAATATTTTTTCAGGATATCGGGACCAAAAAACTCCTGATTTTTGAACATGCCCATCTTGCGCTCGCGGGATGCACAATCGGAATCCAGTTCAAAAGAATATTGAATAATATCATAATGTTTTTTCTTTAAATTCTCTGCAGCAATTTCAAAAAATGCAGGCAATACATAATCATCTGCATCACAAAAAATACAATATTGGCCCTTTGCAACACGAATCAAATCATTTCTGGTAATCTGCGCACGTTGATTTTTCTCATGCCTCAAAATACGAATCCGGCTATCCTTTTGAGCCAGCTGTTCCAATATTTCAAATGTATTATCTGTTGATGCATCATCACAAATGATTAATTCAAAATCTTCAAACGATTGAGCAAGAATATAATTAACACATGTTTCAATAAACTGTGCTCCGTTAAATACGGGTATCAATACCGAAAAAAAAGGAATATTCTCTGTGTTTTTTATTTGATTTTTCATGTTCAAAATCCTCTTTACATCTTAAATCATCTCTTAAAATATTGTTTCTTCTGTAACTCTCCCTGACTTACAGTTATCATATCCGTAACCAATTATCCGGACATCGGTATTCATTCATCGAATCCGCCACATTCAGCCACATTTTTGGAGCAATAACAATTTTATTTTCATTGCCTCCAAGCCATGCACCCCACCAACTGAAACTACTGTTCGCTATAATGTGGTGACTGCAAAGTGACATCAATTGCATATCCCGGAATGAGTTATTTCCAGTATTCCAATCTACAAACACGGTATCAGCCGGTAACGGGATTTTTTCCTTTACCCAATCTATATCATCGGAAAAAACAACAAAAACAAATGTTCCAACCTGATCGGTCATTATTTTTATGGCGTTTTGATAATACGCCTCTGAACAAATCCCTTCAAGTATGGTCTGAGTTCCATCCTTTGAAATATAATCTCCGCGACGGACATGAAGGCTTACTGCAGTATATTTTTTTGCCATTTGTTGAATTTCAATATTCTCGCGTTCTTCAAACGCAGGAAACGTAAAATCTCTTCGGATTTCATCCTTAAAATCGTCAAAATACTTTTCAGATTGCCAATATCCGTTCAAATTATAATTCCGTTTCTCTGGAAAACGGAATGTTTCAAAAAAATTGTCTGTCTCTTCAAAATAGTGATCAAATAATTTTATTTCATAGTCAAAGTATTTTTTACATAATTGATGAAACCTGGGATAATGGCTTCTCTTGAAAAAATTCAAAAAGTCTCCCCGGGGATATGTAATATTCTTGAAAATAGAAAGTTCATAATCGCGTGGTGTATTATTTGCTGGAATACGCGCAAACCAACGACAATCCAGACGAAGCGGTTGATTTGTTCTTAACGATAAAGCTCGTCCAGCTGCATACTGAAACATCTGATTTCCCAGACCGCCAAAGATTCTGCTTGTAATCATAACGACACCGCTTCATTTTTAGTAAATTCAAAACAACCGCATCCGTAGACCTGATCGGCAACAAAAGCCGGGTCACAATCTATATTAAAATTCTTTTGGTCATCAATTAATGAAAAGGACTTCAATGTCAACTCCGGAAACATATTAAGAATCATTTCATAAGAATAGATCCGGTGTGCATTAAAACAAAGTCTGGGCTTACCTACAGGAACAACAAACAATAAAGTTCCACCAAAAGCTAACACCCGGGATAATTCTTTTGCTGCTTTAATATCGCCATCTGCGTCAATCGGATCGCCATATCTTCCCAATCCGATATGTTCCACAACATGCATACAGGATAACGATACCTGGGAATTATCAGCAAAAGGTAAAGCATATAAATCTGCAAATTTTTCTGTCAGGTTAGATAAATGTAATCCGGATGGCTGATATTCGTAGAAGTCAACGGGCACAAAAGCAGAAAGCATACTGGCAAAGTTGACCGTTGAAGCAATATCCACATGTTTTGACGGTGTATTTTTTGCAATGATTCTTGCTGCCCACGCCGGATGAAAAACATAATGTGCATCAAAATCGGTTTTATCCGACTTATCATGAATGTACATATAAACATTGCGAAATTTGATTGAAAAACGATTATTCTTAAAGTACGTTCTATGTAACAATAAAAATATCCAACCATACATTTTGTAACATATCCTGAATAAAATGTCAGGAATACACATTCTTATCAGTGCCATAATTTTTCCCATAATCTTTTCCATTCCATTTTTCGGAAGCATGAAGCAAATAAAAGGTATCGGTGCAAGGTTGTTTTTGTGCAAGCGCAGTCAATAACGCATCCACATACACACCAAGTCCGGTGGGATGTTCTGCAGCTGCCAAAGTTGCTTCGATTGCAATATTCATAATGCCATGTCCGTATGTAATTTCCAGATTCCCTGTGCCGTTTTCTGCCACACAAGATCAGCAAGACGTTTTTCTCCGGCACATAAGATTGCTTTTTTTTCAATCTCTCCTGCTGCCAGTTTCTTCAACTGTGCGGCAAATGCTGTCACATCACCAACCGGGGCATATACCGCAGCATCCTGTAACAACTCACGGAATACCGCAATATCACTGACCAATGGAATGGTTTTGACAGATAATGCTTCAAACGGCGGATGGCCGAATCCTTCATCGACAGATGGATACATCAAGGCATCCGCATTGCGTAAGAGGGAATGGACATCGTTTTCCGGCAAATAGCCCGTAATAATGATCTTTTTGGCAACCTCAGGAGTGTTTTGCATCCATTCCGTAACAGCTGCCATTGCATTGCCCTGTGTTCCAATAAAAACAAGAGAATGTGTTTTATAAAGTCCGGATTCTTTGAAGGCACATAATGTTGTCAACGGATCTTTCCGCTGTTCAATTCTGCCCAACTGAAGAAAATAAGGTGCTTTAACATGGATCAGAACATCATCTGCAGTTGAATCACAAGGCGGATTTGCCAAAGCACCGGAACAGACTGAATAAAATTCAGACTGAAAACGGGGATAATATTTCCGCAATAATTGGCAGGTCGTATCCGAAACGGCTGCCAGTTTCTTACAAAACAAAACAGAAAGTGTACAATTCATAATCTGACTGTAACGGGATTTCCGACTGTATCCGGGAGCAAAACGGTAACTGAGATCATGTACAGTGGCAATCGTCGGACATGGAGCAAACCAGGGAGCGGCGGTCATGGGCGAATGAAAAGAAGTAACGCCGTATTTTTTCAAATATTTTGGCAAAATAAGCTGTCTCCATAACGCGAGCGGCAGTTTTGAGGGGACAACAACGGTTTCCGGAATTTCAGGAATAGGGTGATTGGAAAAAGGAATGATTCTCCACTCATCGGCAATTTGTTTCATAGCATCATAAAGCCGGAGAGAATAATATTCCACACCGGTTTTATTTCCCCGGATATGAGATACATCAAATCCCAAAATCAAATCTTTTTTCTTACGCACAATACATTACCCCGAAATTTCAGATTTTTATTTGCAATAACCGGAGTAAAACAGCATAAATTGTACAAAAAAAATACTGCACTATTTAAGTTCGGAGTAAATTCGGAGGGCAAAAAAAAAGACCGAACGCTTCCGACACTACGTTGAAGGTCCGACCAAGAACCTGCCATGACAATGCGCAAAAGCGTCCGGCAAGATTTCGTGTAGACACAATAATCCTACCGGCACATTTCACCTGTTGTCATAGCAAATAAATTTTTTACTTGGTCGGTTTTCAACGTATTTGCTGAAATATAACGGTTATCAATTAGCTCAACTTTTTCACATTGAAAAAAGCTGACATGGGGTTAATCTATCACAACTTTTTCAAATGTCAAGCATAATATTTTTGGAAATGACTTTTTTTACATCAGCAAGCACAGATATCCCATAATTTATCAAAAAACGGGTGTTTCCGTCATATTTGAATAGAGGAGGTAATTTCAAAAGTCCGGCAAAGTTTGACTGATAAAGATTGTTGAGATGAACAAACGCGCCGAGTTCAGACAAAAACAAACATGACACGTTATTCGTTATTACCGTCAGATGCAGTCTTTCTCAAAGGTTCTAAGGCTGTATCCGGGAAATTACGGGAAGCAAACCAATCAATCAAAGACTGCTTTTCTGTCGCAGTCAATTTCATTCCCGGAGATGCCGGAATGGCTGCATCACCGGTCAATACATGATAATAAGCCAACAATGGAATATCATTGATTTTCACCGACGCTTTACCGGCACGGGCAGCACCGGCAGCCGTTAAATGCATTTTTACACCGTAATTCAAATCCTGAATTTTCAAACGGGATTCAAATTTATCACGACGGTCAATAAAATCGATCCCTTTCCAATTGGTATTCAGAATTTGAAATCTGCCCAATCGAACGCCTTTCATTTTTTCCCCGCCATTGTATGACATTTCATGAACAGCACGGCAATCTTTCAACAAATTCAGCACAACCTCTTCTTGCGCCAAAGCGTCTTTCAAATTCCGGTCGACAGATGATTTTGGGATCTGTTTGCGTTTCTCTTTCAGCCAGGCAGAAAACATGGTTTCCGCACGGGCAAATTCACTGGCAAAATTCTTTATTTCTTTGCTGTTGACAACCTTGATCCGACTGGAAGTCAAAGCATAGATCCGGCGATGTTTTTCCGCCGCTTCCAATTGGAATTGGTCAAGCGTGATACGCGGCACCGAAGTTTCGATCTTTACTGTTTTTTTCTTTACTGCGTTTGTTTTCTTTTTTACAGAAACAACAGGAGCTTTTTTTGTCAGGAACAACAATAGTTGTTTTTGATCTGCAAGTTTTTGTTTCTTTCTGTCTGCAATAATCTTTTCACAATATGTCAGCTGTGACTCCGTTTCCCGAACCGCATTTTTCAGCTGTAATGCCCGATACGTTTCTCCGTATTCTTCCAATAACACAGTCTCCTCTGCCGATAAACGTTCCGGCAGGGAAAACATGGTATTCCGGTAACGTTTGACCGTATCTTCATGCAACGTTTTCTGTCGTTTCAAAAATGCAATTTCACGGCGCAATTGAAGGGCAAAAGGACTGTCTTTTTTTTGAGCGGAAGCAGCAGCCATAATTTTCCCCTGCGTTGACGCTGCCGCCGTTTTCGCTTCTGTTTTCCGGCTGAAAATAAATACAGAAAACAGCAAAAGTAAACATACCATCCCCCCGGCTACGGCAAAAACAAGCCATTTCCGCCGTACGGGGAGTTTGGCACCCTCCTGATCCTGTTCTGTTTCATTCAAGCGCGACATGATCTCTTTAGCTCCTGACATCAGGAATATTACCTGTTACTTTTTCTTGGCGGGTGTTGTCTTAGCCGCTGTCTTCTTCGCCGGAGTCGCTGTCTTCTTTGCCGGAGTCGCTGTCTTCTTCGCCGGAGTCGCTGTCTTCTTCGCCGGAGTCGCCTTTTTCTTGGGCTGAGCCGGCTTTTTATTCAGGATCTGCATTTCTTTTGCAGGCAATTTGCATACCTTGAAATAATTGATCAGTTTCTGCTTCTGTGCAGTTGTCAGATTCATTCCGGATACCGAAATTGGCGTATCTCCGACAAGAATGTGATAATACGCCAACAGAGGAACACCATCAATCATGATATTCTGTTTGCGCAATTTCCTGGCACTGGCGGTGATCAAACGCATTTTCACCCCGTAATTCAAATCAGCAAGTTTCAATCTGGATTCAAAATTATTATTGGTGTTCAAATAATCAATACCACGCCAATTTGTGGATAGAACACGGTATTTGCCAATGTAAACACCTTTCATGTCGGTCCCACCTTTATAGGCAAGTTCGTGAATCGCCTGACAATGTTTCAACAAGGTCAATGCGGCATTGGTCTTGACATTCTGTGCCGCAACTGCACCGGCAATCTGCGGATTCTTCTTCGCCTGAGCTGCCCATTTCTGTTTGAAGTTCTCAAACAATTTGACAGCCTGCGCAAATTCACTGGCATAACGGGCTTTGTCTTTCACATTCGTTACAACAATCCGTTTGGATGTCAAAGCATACATTTTCGGGAACAATGCGATAAACTCATTGGTCATTTGCGTTGCAATATTTGACTTTGCGGGAGCAGGTTTCTTCGCAGGAACAGCTTTCTTCGGTGCGGGAGCAGGTTTCTTCGCAGGAACAGCTTTCTTCGGTGCGGGAGCAGGTTTCTTCGCAGGTGCGGCTTTCTTCGGTGCGGGAGCTGGTTTCTTTTTAGCAGCAGCAGCTTTGGCGGCAGCGGCTTTGGCGGCAGCGGCTTTCTTTGCGGCTTCCTGTTTTTTCTTTTCCTGTGCGGCGATCTGCTCTTTTGTCAAAGGTTTTGGAATAGAAGCTTTTACTTTTTCTGCTGCAGCTTTCAAATCCTTTGCCAAAGCAGACTCCTCAGCCGTCATTTTCTGCGGAAGTTGCGCGATAAATGTACTGGCGCGTTTATAAATATCCGCTTTGGGATCTTTGCTGGTTTCAATGTATTCAATTTCTGCACGGATCTGTTTCAGTAATGCAGATTCCGATTTTGCCTGAGCTTGTGCTGCCGGAACGGCGGCGGCACTATTTTTCTGCGATTGCACCTTTGCAATTACAGCTGCGACACCGGCAACCGCAAGTACAACGGCAGTAACCATACTGATACCAAGCCATTTTTTCTTACCGGTAAACAATGCTTTCAAGCCGGATGCGGGAACCAATTCATCCGCTTCCGGAGTAAACAACCGGGGCGCAGAAGCAGAGGAGTCTCCCGGATTTTTAGAACGGAGCAAAGATGTGACCTTTGTCGTGGTACATCCGGCCTCCACCATTTTCCGGGCAGCACGCAAATCATCCACAAGAGAATCGGCATCGGGATAACGCATCAACGGATTTTTCTCCATCATCTTACTGATGATCATGGAAACACACTCCGGAATATCTTTATTCACTTCAACCGCAGGCGTTAAAGGGCAAGTGATATGTTTCTGTGCAATTTCTGCGGCGGAACTGCCTTCAAAAGCAAATCGGCCCGTCACAAAATGATAAAAAGTCGCACCAAGACTGTAAATATCACTGCGGACATCCATCGGGGCACCGGTAAGATGTTCCGGGCAAATATATTGTGGAGTTCCCATCACTTCATCTTTATCCGCATCATCCACATCACCAGCGACCCGTGCCAACCCCAGGTCCGCCAGTTTGGCGCGACCGGATGAAGTCAGCATGATATTATCCGGTTTGATGTCACGATGGATCAATTTCTGTTCCGACCAGGCATAACTCAATGCTTCTGCAATCTGCTGGATAATATTGATTGCCTGAAGCGGTTCCACAATACGGTTCTGTTTGAGAAAACCTTTCATCGTTTCCCCATCCACGTATTCCATTGCAAGATAGAAGATTCCTGCATCTTCACCAACCGCATACGCCTGAACGATATGAGGATGATTCAATTTTGCCGCGGCACGGGCTTCTTTGATAAACCCGACAACGAACTCGGAATTGTTGGCGTAGGCTTCGGATAATATTTTCAATGCCGCCGGACGATCAAGACTGATCTGATGGGCTTCGTACACAATCCCCATACCACCGCGCCCGATTTCGCGCCTGATAATACAATCTCCGATAACGGAACCGGGACTTACCCGTGTTTCCGGAGATTGAACAATTTTAGAACAATGGCCGCACTCGACCGTTGATCCCATATCACTGCTTTCGATTGCAACGATTCCGCCGCATTCGCCACACTGGAAACGTACCACGTCAACCTTCTCCAATTTATTTTTTTATTCCGGGTCTGTTGTTCTGATTTCACTCCGGCCCGTCAGGGGGTTAATAATCAAACAGGTGTAAACAGATTTACCGTCACTGTCTTTCTTTAATACAATATCTCCGCCGGGAACACGTGCGCCTTCCACCAGGCGGATAATCATATTCCTCATTTCCTGCCCACCGGGCATCGCAAGCTGTCCACCGGGACGGAAGATCACGCAGCGGCTCACGGACGAGGCATTATCATGATTCATTTTTATGACCTGAAAATTGGTTCCGCAGCTTTCAGAACCCAAGGTAGTACCATCCTGCACTCCAAAATCGGACGCTCCACTATTCAAAACCACCCCGTCCGGCAAATGTTCCCATTTGCTGTCCGGAACCCATTTCACAAACTCATATTTATCACTGTTGTTTTTGTATACCACAGCCATCCGGTAAACGGAATTCAGATAATTGGCAGGAGCATCGGTTCCATTTTCCCCGGAAACCGGAAAGACCAACGCGACATACTGATTATTGGTAACTCCAGTCACACGTGCCAAATCCAATTGAGCAGCGATTTGACTTGCCGCCTGCTCCGGCAATCTGCCGTTGGTCAAACTGGATAATGCGGGTAACCCGATTCCCATCAAAAGAGCGGCAAGAGCCACCACGACCAATAATTCAATCAAAGTAAAAGGATGTTTCTTCATCGTGCAGACTCCTTCTGTTTTCTCCGGGAGGATTTCACTTTTACATCTTTACGGTTATTTTTACCCTTTTGCGCAGCTTCCTGTGCTTTCCGTTTCTGATCCGCATAATACCATTTCAGCCATTCTTTTTTCCGGCGTTCCCGGTTTTGATTGGTAATACGGATCAACTGTTCCCGGCTTAATCTCTGCGGCTTTGTTTCCGAAGCATCCAATACCGCATTCATCGACTTATGCAACGAGGCAAGCGCGGAATTATACTTTTGTGCAGAGGGCATGGAACGCATTCCATAAATCACATCCGATGCCTGGATCATCGGCAAAGCAGCATTGTAAATCCGGATATACCAATTACGGGAATGGCCTGTCACTTCCTCCAGATCCGGATGCTGAATCAAAGAACGGAATCCCAACACTTTCTGTTTGATTTCCGACGGTGACATGAATTTATATTTGCGCGGGTTGACACCATATTCCCGAACCGTTGCCGGCGCATCATGCAAGCTGTCAACCCAATCCAGAAATTTATTGACATTTTGCTCAAAATGCGTTTTGGACACTTTCGGCAGCAATGCCATTTTCGGGACTTCCGGCGCTTTTGCACGGCGCACTCTCCGGTTCTGTTGACCATAACAGGGAATCAACAATACGCCCGCGAACAGCAGACAAAGGATAACCAATAACTTATTCTTCATGTTTCACCCGAACCAATTTCCATTTCATAGCAACATTATCAAATTTGAAAAACGCGGTCATTTTTGCCGTACCTGTAATCTTGTCAACGCCAGGATTGTACGTTCCGAATGCAGCTTCTTCAGACACAGAGCCACCGGGAACGGTACCGGTTCCAAACATAGCGACGGCTGTTCTGCCATTATTGGAACGCAATCCGGCATTGGTTGCAGCCATTGTATCATCCGTTCTGCTGCCGGGATCTCCATTTTCATCCCAGTCGACCGGGATTTCCACATCACCGCCGACATCCTTGATGGTCTGTGCAATCACCCCGATTACCGCAGAATCAAAGCCCTGTTTATTGACTTTTGTCAGATTGATAAAACGGCAAATCCGTTCTTCTTCTTCCGCATCATTTGCCGAAGCAGCAGGAACAAACTGTTCCCAGAATGCAGCGTTCTCTGACCGGAAAATATCACTCCGCCGGTAAATATTGCCGCTGTTGATATTGTCAATGCCTTTCTGCAAATTGGTAATGAACAAGTTCAAAGACGGCGTATCGGTATAAAGCGCATCCGGCGTTGCCGTGGAATCATAAGATTTCAACAACTTGCCATTGCGGAACAAGGCATCCCAGGAAAACGCTTTGACCGTTTGCGGTCCAAGCAGATTGATCTTACCGAATTGTCCCCAGGCTTTGGAATTGTCTCCGGAATCCGAAGAACGGAATGTCACCTGATCCAACAACAGGAAGTCACCTTTAGCATAGGCTTCCCCGCCTTTGTCACTGAAATCGGTATCCAGAGAATCGGGAGAAACCGGCTTTTTCAAGTTGATCGTCTGCCATGGGGCTGCCCGGTGGATCGCACCCAATTCCCACAAAGATTCCATTTGACCGTGGCGGATATATGCCGTAGAAATCCGACGGGTATTGGTATTGGCATCCGCCGCAGGATCAGTCGCATTTTCCTTATCGCCGCCGGTAAGAGCAAATTTGGTATTCACTTTCTTCAGCGTCCCACGGTTCGTACCTCCGTTGTAAGAAGCATAAGGGACAATATCCCAACATTCAGCAAAGAGATTGTGACGCGGGTCATTCACCTCAAGAGAAAAAGCACAGGGGTTATCTTCTGTGGAACATTTTCCGCCATCGGCATAAATCGCAGCATCGTTCAATGCGGCAGCGTTCTTCTTCAGCTGCACGTAATCCACAGCCTCTGAACCTTTATACAGGACAAGCTGCAAATCGATCTCAATATCTTTGAATGTGAAGAAGCCTTTTGATTTCAAAACGGCATCATCCTCAGTGATATTCGTTTCATGGGCAAAGTTTCCAACACCCAAAGGCACGGAAGTATGGGCAAATGCACCGGATGCCGCAGGTGCAATGTTGAAAACCGCATAATTGCCTGCCTCACCATCAAACAGGGTACTGACCTCGCCGGATAATGTTACAACTTGATCCGCAGAATCCGTCATGGGAGTAGAAGAAAAAGTAGTATCACTGGAACAATCAAAATGATTTATCCCATGTTTGTACTTAATCGTACCATAGGTCTTGATCGAATACCCGGATGCATCACCGGGCCAGTTGTCTGTTTCTTTTTTGAACAGATTAATAATCTCCGGCTTCAATTCCACATCGACTCGCATCGTGGGATTTTTCCATTCGTAATAATGGATCGTTTCATTTCCTTCCGAATCAGTCGTTTTATGTGCGATTGGTATCCCCGGAACTGCAGTCACGTGTACAGCGACCCAAGCTTCATTCAAATACCAGGAGCGTTTATTGCCGGTATAGTTTGGTCTGTTGGAGCCATTCCAATTTGCAGGTGTCACATCGGAAACAACCGGTTTATCAACGCCACGATTGTAATTGATCAGGTTCGCAGCAATCTGTTTTGCTTTGTTTTCCTTGCTGGGCCAATGTCCATCCTGATCATTCCATTTTGCCAGCCAAAGGAGTGATTTGAAATCAGCAGACTTCATATCTTTATCAATTGCAGTCAAAACCTGAGCCGTCGGTGTGGATACCAGATTATCCACAGTGATGGAATCCCAATCGGTCCGATTCAGATTGAAACGGTGGAAATATTTGGTTCCGTCTTTATCCGCCTGCCAGATATCCAGTTCTTTCATCGGATCACCTACTCCGATAGAGAAATATTGGTTGACAGCAGAAATATCCTGCGGTCGATCGAGATTGAGCGCAACTTTCAGAAAATCAAAGTTGGCAAAGGTGGTCTGTTTGCTGTTCAAAATATCTTTGGTAAATGCACTGGTAAAAAACGACGGGGCGAACGTCAATTCTGCCACGGAACGACCGAGCCGCTTATCACAATAAGCACATACCAGAGCAGTTGTACCGCCGACTTGATTGTTCGAGCCGTTACACAACCCTTTCTGATGAATCAACAGTGCATTCAGATCCATAGGATTGAAGGCAACTGCATGATACGCATATCGACCAATAATCTGTTCTGCGCCATCAACCGTTGCATATACATACCGCCAGCGTGTGGGGTTGTTGGTGCCGACAGCAAATTCATCGGTCTCGATCTTCCAAAGCCAGTCAACAGTATTTGTATTCCGGGTATCCATACTGGAATTGGAATAAAAGTAAAAGGAACCGGCTGTATTTTTCTGCAACTGAATCAATGCACGGGCAAGTGCGGACTCCGCAAAATTTTTTGCCTGTCCGTTACTGGCATATGCGTTTGAAATCTTCAAATCTGTTCTTGCACGATCTGCAAAAACAAGAACTGTCACAATCAGAACTGCAAGTATACCCAATGCAAAAAAGAGAGCAACTCCGCGTTCTCCGGGAGAACGGGTCGAACGGAAACGGCTGTCATACTTCATAATTTCTACTCCTTCTCTCTGCAAAACTTAAAATTGACCCCGGTCAATTACAATATCACGGGTAAAGACTTTGGAAGCATCTTCCAAATCGGTATCTGTAACCTTTTTGCCCATTCCGGTTTCCTGATAAACGTTATATTTCTCCATCATCGCGGAACTGATCAATTTGATCTCGATCCGGATTTTATCCGGCAATTTTGTCACATTGTTGACAGGATCAAAAGAAGATATCGCTGCAAATTCAGTTCCATTCCATTCATACGGGATCAATTTGAATGAATAAACTCCATCCAGAATCACTGTACCATCTGCCGATGTCAATTGGGAATGGGGATACAATGCAGTGGCAGTTGTGGAAATTTGATCCAATCTCCATTTTCCGGTACCTCCTGCTCCGTATTGGCTGTCACCCACCGCATACATCGCAAGATTTTTTGCCGTACTGTTATACATATACCGGACCCAGGTCAAATGCGTCTTGCAGTTATTCATTTTCGTCGGACGGTATACGGTCAAGTCCAAAGAATCCGTATGGGTTGAACCTTGCGGATAATAACAAAGGGTATTCACGCCTTCTTCATAATAAATATTCTGCAAATCTGCGGCAATCAAATCCATGACAGAGCGAACACGTTCTGCATAACTGGTATTTTCCACTGAACCGCTGATTACATCCTGCGTCAAACCGAACAAACGCATAACTGCCAACATAAAAATAGTAAACACAGTCATTGCTGCAAGCAATTCCAACAATGTAAAAGGTTTTCTTTTCTTTTTCATCACAAATTCTCCTTTCACATCTCAGATTGATCCCATAACAGCGGGATTATAATATTCCCGGATGTAAATCCGTTTTTTCCGTTCATCATACGGCTTACCGGCAGGCCAGCTGGCTTCCACATAAAACCGGATCAGATCTTTGTCTGCATTGGCATTATTCTCAAGATCCGTTGGATATTCATACCATACACGCAAGTGACCGGAAAATTCCGGAACCTGCCCCTCATTTCCAAGCTGAAAATAATATATACCGTTTGTCCCGGTTTCGATGTCAATACCACCTTTTCCGGTTTCTATAACATCATCCGGACCATTGATTTTGACCGATGCATCTCCCGGCACAGAAGAATTGGAATGTGTTGCGCCGAAATAATCTGCCGGATTGCCACGGACAAGACCTGCAATTTCCACAAATTTTGTATTGACAACATCATTGATATAACTGTCAGAGGCAGCATCGCGGTTGGCATTCAAAGTCACCGGAATCACCGCCATAAGTCCCATAATACCGACCGCGGTCACACCCAAAGCCAACAGGACTTCGATCATATTAAAAAATTTCTTCTTCATGTCAGTTTCTCCTTTCCATCCGAGGTGTTCGCAATACAGGCCGACACTTACCTGTATCAGTAACTTATATCTTGAAAGGCATCTTTTCAAGTCAGAAGAATAGAAAAAGCGGAAAAAAAGCAGAAAAAAATCACAGTAACTCCATAAAATTTCAAAAAACAGATACTTTTGCCATGTTTGAGCTGAAAAAAAATTAATTTTTTGAAATTGCCGGATTTTTGTTTATGAGCAGGAATATCAGCCAAATTCCAACCAAAAACTTTTTATAAAAAAATTGTGCGATTTCCGATGCGTGCGACAGCTGCTTCGGGAATCGCGGCAAAAGTTTTTGTAAAAGGGGTGCAGAAAAAAACGGTTCTTCGACGGTTTGTGCCAGAACTGAGCAGAAAATAGAAGAAAATTGAAAGACGGATTTGAAAAAGTCCGATGGCGCACATAAAACTAATCTGTCCGTAAATGCAGAGATAAATCTAAAACCAGTGCCAACGGCACGG
>JAFVSW010000002.1 GCA_017503545.1 Lentisphaeria bacterium
AAAAGGGATAAGTGCTGAACGTGTCGCCGTTTTCAAAAATCTTTTCTGTAATGTCTCCGGCTGGATGACACTGCATCTGCCATTGAACAGCGAAAATGCTCCGGGATGGGAAGATCTTGAGGAGGTAACCCGTTTGCGTTTGGATATGGTCAATCAGGCTCCGGGCAAAATCGAGATCAAAGAAATTCGTTTGATCCCGGGGCATCTGGTTAAACAAAATGATAATAAATCACTTGCAGAAAGTGATAACCGTCCGGAAACACTAAAATGGAATGCACAAAATAACTTTTACGGCTGGACAAAAACCCGTAACTGCACCAGAACAATTACTGATGGTATAATGATTTTGAATGTGACCGGCAAAGATCACCAGTTGAGTAATTTTCATGTTAAATTCAATTCCCGGGACTATGGAGCATTGGAAGTCGACTACCGTATGAGCGGTATTCCGTCAACCAACAACGGAGAATTCTATTATTGGTCCGGCACAAAAGGGATAAGTGCTGAACGTGTCGCCGTTTTCAAAAATCTTTTCTGTAATGTCTCCGGCTGGATGACACTGCATCTGCCATTGAACAGCGAAAATGCTCCGGGATGGGAAGATCTTGGGGAGGTAACCCGTTTGCGTTTGGATATGGTCAATCAGGCTCCGGGCAAAATCGAGATCAAAGAAATTCGTTTGATCCCGGTGCATCTGGTTAAACAAAATGATAATAAATCACTTGCAGAAAGTGATAACCGTCCGGAAATGGTAAAATGGAATGCTTCCAACAAATTCAAAGGATGGCAATCCTTTCAAAACTGTAAAATAAACGTTGAAAACGGCATTTTGGTGGTGGATGTTTCCGGCAGAAATTCCGCAATATTCAATCTTGAAGCCAAGGTTCCGGCAGATAAATACAATGCTTTTGAGGTCGAATATCGGGCAAGCGGTTTGCCGGAAAATAATAATGGTGAAATGTGTTTTGCTCCAATGGGCGGCAGCTTTTCTGATAAAAGAGTATGGAGGTTTGAAAATATCCGTAATGACAAACAATGGCAGACATTACGTGTTTCTGTTGACAGTTTCGGAACCGAAGCATGGCTGAAGTGTGGAATAATTTCTCACATACGTCTTGGTATGGTAAATCAATTCCCCGGCAGGATTGAAATCAAAGAGATCCGTTTTATGCCGAATCTTCCGGAATTGGCTGATTCCAGAATGATCCGGCAAGCCCGGAAATTCCCCGTGGTCAACTCACCGCTCGCAACCCTTAAAGCAGAAAAAGTTGACTTGAACCGGATGTATTTTTCCGGTTATATGCTCAAATCTTCAGCAGATATTGCACATAAACTGCCAAAAGGAGGGGCACGTTTCGCTTTTAAACGGAAATTTACACTTGATGCCTTGCCGGTGAAATCTCAAATCCACATCGGAGCTGATGACAATTGTATCAGCCGTATAAACGGCAATTATCTCGGGCAAGGCGGTTCGTGGCAGAAATCGAAGCGTTTTGATATTGCTCCAAACGCATTTGTTATTGGAGAAAATGTCCTTGACGGTATCTATCATAACACCGGAGGACCAGGCGGAGTCTATTGGGAACTGGAAATGCTGATGCCCGATAAAAGTATACGCCGTATTGCATCTGATGAAAAGACTGTTTTTGCTCCTGCCGGCAAAAATGATTGGACTTTTCCTGATGGAAAGGCGGTTTATGTTCCGGCTGAATTGCAGACACTGCCTCCCGCATTCCCGTGGCGGGTACGGTTGGATTTTTCACCTCTGCTGCCGGAAGATATCAAAGTTGCTGTCAATGATTTCCCTGCTGATGTCGAATCCGGGAAACGTTATATTTGGAGTGTTGATATCAGCGGGATAAATCCGGATCCGGATTCAGTAGTGCAGACCGTATTGGAAACTCCCGGGGGACTTGTATTGGCAGAAACGCAGTGGCGCATCAAAGATGTTTCTGATGGAAACGGCAAATTGAAAATTCCGGTGGACACGCCGGAATATCTTTTTTCCGGGGAAATGGTATTGAAACTTGTTTCTTCACACATAGCGCTTCCGGAAGTAAAAAGAGATTTATTTTATAAAAATATCCGTAAAAAAGGACCGGATTTCCGGGCTCGGGTGCGTAATGGAGAAGTTTATTTTAACGGGAAACGCATTATTCCGTTTTTGGGTCATGCACAGGGAAATCATGATTACAAAGGTGCCGGTTTTCATCTCGGCGGCGTTGAGCTGCGTGGATTTGTCGCATCTACCAAGGATGAAGACAGTTGGTGGACCGGTTTGGGGAAATATGATTTTTCTGTGATTGACAGCCGGATAAACACCATTCTTTCTCTGGATAAAAATTCTGCGATAATCGTTTATCTGCCGACAACCCCGCCGGAGTGGTGGGGAGAACTCAATCCGGAAGAGATTTCCGTGCGGAATGACGGGACGAAACTTGGCTTTCCCGACGGTGAGACAAAAGTCAGTTTCTCCAGTGAAAAATACCGCAAAGATTCTTCAGAGGCTATAGAAGCATTTATCCGGCATATGCAATCTGCTCCATACAGCGACCGGATCGCCGGATATACTATTCTTGGCGGGACTACCTATGAGTGGATCGGTTGGGAAGTTTTTGACCATACGCGTTTTACTGACTACTCTGTGCCGGCGCAGAAAGCTTTTGCAAAATATTTGAAAAAATATGCCCCGGAAATAGAGTTCAGGATGCCTGCATCTGCTGAACGGAAAGCTTTGGAATTCGGTTATTTTATCAATCCTGAATCTAATCGTCTGACTTTGATGTATACCCGGTTCATGAGTTCCGAAATTGCCGATTGTATTGAGACATTTGTCAATCGTGCCCGAAAAACAGCCGGGGAAGAGAAACTTATCGGCGTATACTATGGATATTCTCTGATGGGATCGACAATGGGCAAGCTGCTTAACGGTTCTCATGGAGAATTGGACAGGGTACTTAAAATTGATGCACTGGATTATCTGCTTTGTCCGGTTGACTACAAAACCAGAAATCTCGGAGATTGCGGCGAAAGCGGTATGGCATTTGCCGCAATTCGCGCCGCAGGAAAAATGCCGGTCGACGAAAATGATTTGCGCACACACCTGCAAGGAGTTCCACAGCCGTTTTATCAGTCTCCTGATGAATGGACCACTGCTCAACAGATCCGGCGCAGTCTGGGGCGTGCGCTTTCCCGTAATGAGATGACGGAATATTACGCTCTTACCACAGGGAAAGAGTTTTCTTCACAAAAAGTTCAGGATGATTTCCGTACTTTCCGCAAAGCTGCAAAATTTATAGTTGATAAGGATATAAAGGCACAACCGGAAATCGCGGTGGTGGTCAGTCTGCGCGGGTATGATTATCTGGCAGATTTCCACAAATATCAATGGATTTGGCACTGGGAGTTTGATTATACCAACAAGAGCAAACCACATTTTGTGCCGCACCAGAATAAAGATCTTATCGGTGAACTGGTCGGATTTCAGCGGACAAATATTGCCAAAATCGGTGCACCGGTTGATTATGTGCTTGCAGAAAACCTGGAAAATGTTATAGACCGTCCGTACAAATTATGGATATTTCTTAATCAGTTTGATACTACTCCTGAATTTGAGTGTTTGATGGAAAAACTCCGGCAGCGTAATGTAACTACACTTTTTATGTATTCTCCCGGAGTGTTCCGCAATGATAAAATTGATTTCGCCAATATGGAAAAATTGACCGGAATAAAATTGCAGAAAAAGTCGTCCCCTGTGCCGGCCCGTGTGTCTTTCGCCGAAAAGCGTACTCCGGAAACGGCACTGCTCCGTTATCGTGGTATGGGGAATGATAACTTTTTGCCGCTGATGTTTGAGGCTCTTTCCGGTCAAACACTTGCAACATACCAGGATGGCAGTGCGGGGGTGGCAATGACCAAAGTTGGAAAATCCAAATCCATATTCTGCGGTGTTCCGAAACTTTCTGCGGACTTTCTGCGGAGTCTTGCGGCAGATGCCGGGGTGTGGATCTTCAGCAATGATGAAGACATTCTTTTCGCTAATGATGCATTTATTGCTGTTCATGCCGCTCAAGGAGGCAAAAAGATACTTAATTTCAAAAAACCGGTGGATATAGTGGATATCTTTTCCAGGGAAAAAGTTGCAGAAAAAGTGAAAAAATATGAGTTCGATTTGAAAATTCTTGAAACGAAAATATTTTATTATGGCAACGAAGCTGATAAATTAATTCAATATTTAAAAAAAACAAAGGGAATATTATTGCCGGTATTGCGGTAGCAGCGGTCAATACAGCGGCCTGCACAACTGTCAATGTTTTTCGGGTATAATGATGCAGAATAAGGGGATTTTTTGAATAATGAAGCAGATCAAACTTGGAATTATCGGCGTTAATGGCAGAGGCTGTCTATGGCAGTATTGGCATAAACCGGCAAAAGGCGTTACTGTCGCTGCCGGAG
>JAFVSW010000056.1 GCA_017503545.1 Lentisphaeria bacterium
ATGTGCTGTCATGAGAAAAATGCTGTTGATTCTCAGAGGAATGGTTATTGCTGACAAAAAATACGATAAAAATTTCAAAAAAAATTAAAAAAACATTTGACTTTTAGCAAACCATCTCCAGGGTTACGCTTCGCTCACCCTGGGCTGTCTGACTCTTTCCGCCCTTTCAGGGCTTGCCTATCGATAAATCCGAGTTTGTCCGGACGTTGAGATTTATGCTTTTTTTACATGTGAATCGGAAATGATTTTGTATTCACCTGCCAGTTATTTTTGTGCATAATTGTGGCACAAATCATCAAGGAATCATTTTTTTTATGGGATAGCTGTGATTTTTGCCGGAAAATCCCTGTCTTCGGATGGATTATGTCTGAAATCAGAATTTTTTTTCAAAAAAATATGAGATATTACAAAAAAAACACTTGACATTTGCTACTTTTTGTTGTATGATATAACAGAATATAACAGGAGGTATAATATTATGAAATTGAAAACTGCTCCGGCGAAATGCCAACAAGTAGCTGATTATATTACCCGGGAAATTATGGATGGGAACCTGCGCCCCGGAGATCGTTTGTACAGTATGCGCGATTTGTGCAGTAAATTCGGCGGTTCTGTTGCCGTGATCAATTCAGCATATGATATATTGGAAAAAAATGGTCTGGTGGAACGGAAACCCCGTCAGGGAGTGTTTGTTGCCGCCGGGAAAAATGCGAAAAAACGATTTGTTCTTCTGACGAATGTTGGGTTCAAGATGACCCCGAATTATCACGAAGAATTGTTCAAAGTAATGCAGGAAAGCGGGAATTCCATTCACCCGTTGGTAATCGATCCGAAACAGGATTGGTGCAGTATGATCGATCAGGTGATCCGTGATGAAAAACCGACGGCATTGCTGATCGACCTTGAGGCACGTTTTTTTGATATTGATCTGATCCGTCAGCATGTCGGGGATTACCCGCACATGTTTGTCGGCCGTTATGATTGGGATCGGAAAAATGCGCCGACGGGCGTATATGTTGATTTTAATTCTGCGCTTGAAACGGGATTACGCCATTTGTTGAAAAAAGGTCATAAACGTATTCTGTATGTGGGGCACGATCCGGAACCGACTTTGATTGAAACGGGATATATAAAAGAGATGGCGCGCCGGTGTAATTTGCAGTATCCGGGAGCAGATTTTGAGTACATATATTGTTGGGGATTTGCTGTTGATTTTGATGCAACTTGCGATTTTCTGGAAAAAGCCCAACCGACGGCATTGATCAGTGTGACAGATGAAATGATTTTCGGTTTTCTCAGCATGTATCGTGGATTTTACCCCGAAGAAGCAGATAAACTGGAAATGATCGGCGGTTATGATTTGATCTATTCCAATATTCCCGGTCAGGAATTTTCCTCATTTGCCATTGATTACAATAAATTCTGGAAAAAAGTGATCACCCGTTTTAAGAATGGTTCCCAGCCTGTACCCGGTGTGGAATGGATGAAACCGGAATTGATCCTCCGCAAGAAAAAAGAATTTACAAGAAAACGTAAAAACAAATAAAGGAGCAGTACAATGAAGAAAAACATGACTTCGTCAATCGTCGAAAGAATGAGTCCCACCCATGGGTGGGTAAAGCGCACACGCTTTACCCTGATTGAATTACTCGTTGTCATTGCGATCATCGCCATCCTTGCGGCAATGCTCCTTCCGGCATTGGGGAAAACCAAAGATATTGCGAAACGCACAAAATGTGCATCCAATTTGAAACAGAATCTGTTGAAATTCGGACAATATACGGCGGATTGCGGTTTTCTCCTTCCCTCCAGACAAATTACCAACGGAACCTTGTGGGGTACGCCGACCGGTATTCTCAAAAACGCAGGTTTGTTCAAGGGACGTACAACGTTGGATATCAAGCATCCGAATGTGCCGTCCAACAATGGTGTCGGCATTGATATTGCCACCTGGTATTGTGATGCTCAGCGTGCGAAAATGGACTATTGGTCCTACGCATTGAATGATCGTCTGCTGTTTCAGAACAGAAATTCAAAAAATGAACCATATAAGTATTGGATTGCTGAAAAGAAATTGCTCTACCCTTCTCAAACGTATTATATTGCAGATATGGCAAAAGAACCTGCATCGGAATATAAAGGTGGTTCGGCGTACAGCGGAATTTCACTTTATTGGCGGAATGTGAATACTGTTGTAAACAACTCCGGCTATGGTTCTATTTCACCGCGACACAACAATACTGCCAATATGGGATTTGCCGATCTGCACGTCAGTGTTTTGAAAAACGAGTTGCTTGATGCAACGCTGAGTCCTTACGACAAATTGCCCTGGATAAACAAAAAATAATATATTACAAAATAAATTAACACCAAAAGTAAAGGAGAAAAATTGATGTTCAAAAAAACAATTTTATCGCTCTTGTCATTGGCGGCATGTTGCACCATGGCAGCGCAGGATCCGCAGATTGCGGTGCCGAAGATCAAAACGGCGCCGGTGATCGACGGAAAGTTAACCGATGGTGAATGGCAGAATGCTGCCGCCGTCACCATGTTCGGCAGTTATAATGCCAAGGGTGCTTTAACAACACAGCAGCCCCAATTTTATCTTGCATGGGATAATCAATACATTTATGTTGCGATGGACAGCCGTCAGGGCAGTTCCAACAGTGTGATTGCAGGGACATTACTGAATGACTCTCTGGGGATCATCGGCAATGACTGTGTGGAATTGATGTTTGCCGCGGGGACAGGCAAAGAGATCTATGATATGGACTTTCCGTCTTATTATCTTGCCATCAATGCATTGGGTACGGTTTGGGATGCTATTTTCAAACCTCAGCGTAATGAATGTCACAACACCTGGCAGAGTGATGTAAAAACGGTATCTTCTGTCGAAGGGAGCCGTTGGGTTTTTGAAGCCCGTATCCCCATCAAATCCATTACCTTGAAGAAAGTGCAGGCGGGTACCAAATGGCGTTTGAATTTGTGCCGGACTTTCTACCGGTATCAATGGGTTGCCTTGAATCCGACCGGTGCATTGAACGACTGCCGTGTTGGTGCGGATATGGTGTTTACCGATGAGAATACTCCGGTTGTCCGCACACATTCCAGCGGATTGGCTGGAGCCAGACTGAGGGCGGATGTGGAATTCTACAATCCTTCCAAAAAAGCAACGAGTGTTCAGGTTGATTTCAGCGCGGAATGTCGCGAACAGGCAGGCACAAAAGAATTTCGTACAATCAACAGCCGTCAGACTTATAAATTGAAACCGGGCGAACGCCGCAGAGTGAATGTGGGGAACGGTGCAAAACTTTCCTGGTCCAACAAGGTCAAATATTCCGTCAAAGATGAAAAAGGCAATCCACTGCAGGAAATCGTCCGCAAAGTGGATATTCCTGCTTTTACGGTTCCGTTCATGCTTGCGCCGGTGGTCAATCTGATCGGTACAAACGTGATTTATCTGCACAGTTATGATCTGCTGGAAATCGCATTTGATGCGACTGCTTATCTGAAAAAGATGGGTGTCAGCGAAGGTAAATTTGAAGCGAAAATCAAAGTCAATCTCAAAGGCAGCAAAAAGCCGGTGATTGAAACATCCTACAAAGGATTCGATACGGGAAAAGGCAAATGGTCAATGCCGACAAAAGATTTGGCGGAAGGCCATTACGATGTGGAAGTGGAAATTTTCAATCAGGGAAAATCCGTTGTTAAAGTTTCCGACTGGTTTGAAAAACGCCACTTTGCCTGGATGAAAAAACATGTTCTGGGGGAAAACAAGACTGTTCCCAAACCGTACGAACCGTTGAACGCAAAAGACAATGTGTTGAAACTCTGGGGCAGAACTTATACTTTTGCTCCCAATGGGTTCCTTGCACAGATGACAACGCAGAACCGGGATTATTTTGCTGCCCCGACGGATGTGATTCTGGTACAGAACGGCAAAGAAGTCAAACTTTCCGTTTCTTCCGCGTTCCGTTTTACAAAAGTCACACCGCGTGAAGTAACGGGGAAAGCCGTTCTCAAAGGTGGCGGTTTGACCTTTGAAATTGTTTCCATAGCGGAATATGATGGTTTTGTCCGTTATCAGGTCACTTGCAAATCCGGCTGGTTCAATAAGAATCTGGATCGTCTGCGTGTGAAATTGCAGTTGAATGACCGCTATTGCAAATTCCTTTCCGCCGCCGGCAACAACGAAGGCGTGACCATTCCTGCCAAAGTGTTGGCAAAAGGCGATGGCAAAATCTTCGACAGTAAAACCGATACTTACTGTGTCGGTATGCAGCCCACATTCGCCACCGTTCTCTGGTTCGGCGATCATGATGTTTCTTTCTGTTATGCAGCGGACAGCGACAAAGGCTGGGTGTTGCATAAAGACCGTCCCGCAGTCGAAGCACATCGTAAAGGCGAAGTGATCGATGTCTATCTGAATTTGATCGATTGTCCGACTGCATTGAATGAGCCTCAGATGATGGAATTTGCCTTCCAGACCGGACCGACGAAACCGCTTCCGGCAAACTGGCGTGGATTCCAGGATGTGACCAACCGTTATGGCAAACCGATCGGCACACCCAGCGGTCCGTTCTATCGTCAACAGATCGGCGGTGACGGCTTTACGCTCCACGGCGGCTCACACTCCATGCACCCGGGAACGACACCGGAACAGCAGAAGATGTCCAAAGATAAAATTGCCAATTTGGAAAAGAGTGCTGCGCCGGGACAGAAAGCGTTCGTTGTCGGTTATCAATACTGGGGTCATACGGTGAAAGGTTTCCCGGAAGCGCGTGTGTTCCGCAGTGAATGGGGCATCACCAAAAACAACTGGGATACTGCAGCAACATTTGACGGATCAAAATGGCCGAGACGCACATACGGTCAGAACCGTGACAACTACAACTTTATTGGATTGAGCGTATGTCCCAGCTATGTGGACTTCCTGACATACTCTTATGATGAATGTTTGAAACACAGTAATATCTACGGTTTCTATGATGACGTGGGATATCCCAAAGCAGTCTTCAATCCCCGTGCCGGATACGGTTATATCAAAGACGGCAAAAACTACATGTCCTCCGGTCTCTGGCTTTACCGTAAACGCTGGAAGGAAGCCGCTGAACTCAATGCAAAACATAACCGTTTGAATCTGCATGGCGATTCACAGCACATTCATGCGCATTATCTGCCGGCATATCACTTCATTGGTACATGGGCTCCCTGCGAACAGGGGTATTACAACCCATTCAAAGAAAAAGATGCTTTCGAATTCTACGGTTCCATGGAACAGTATGCGGCGATGAACCCGGCAAAACAGACCGGTCAGATCCCATTGGTCGGCTTGTCTTCTGATAAGAAGAAGGACTATGCCGGTTTTGCACAGGATACCCGTGTCATGTTCATGCTGACCGCGATGAACGACCATTCTCTTGGCAGTTTCGGGCGTCGTGACAACAGAACGATCGACCGTCTCGGTGCCGCCAGAGCGTTGTTCCGTCATTGGGAAAATGATGTCAAATTTACCGGTTACTGGGAAAAGAAAGATCTTTGCAAGATTTCCGATCCGAACGTGCTTCTTTCCGCATATACCCGTAAAGGACAGGCATTGCTGATGCTGGCAAATCAGGGTGATAAGACCACGACCTTCACTGTCACCCCCGACTTTAAGAAATTGGGTGTGAACAGCAAAGGCTGTGTCTTTACCGATGCGGAATACCGTAAAACGATCCCGTTCAACGGCAAAAACTTTACGGTTACACTGAAGAAACATGATATTGCCATGGTTCTGATGGGCCCGAAAGGTGCATTCAAGTACACACCGTATTTGAATTGGGATCGTCTTGCAGGCAAAGACATGAATCTGAAATTTGATCTGGAAATGCCTGACGGTGATAAATACTTCGGCAAACTGTACGAAAAATATTATATCTCCGGCGGTGCTTACGGTTATGCACAGGCAATTGCCAAACTCCCCGCAAATGGAGTGAAAGAAGTCCATGCCGTTGTTGCCGGTGGAATGGTTACCGGTTTGTACTGGAATGGCAAACCCATGTTCTCTGCAAAAATGAGCAATGGCAAAATGCAGTACACATTCGGCTATGGCAAGCCCATCCGCGGCAAGAACACGTATAAACTGAAAGCAGCACCGGATTGGTCTGTCGGATTCTATGCCATCAAGATGGAACTCAAAGGCAATCAGATCGTTGTCAAAATTTCCGACGATGCCAAGAGTTGGAAACAGGATGCTGTCATCACATTGCCGGAAGGTTATGCAGGCAATCCTGCGGAACTTCAGATCGGTTATGGTTCAATGAAAGGTAAGAATCCCCGGTTCCGTAATATTCCCAAATACTTCACTCCTCATCCGCGTTATCCATCTGTTACTTTCTTCGGCAACGTTGGATACACTGCAAAATAATAATCTCAGGAGAACTATAAATGAAAAAGACATCTTTCATAATTGGAATGTTCGCCGGAGCAGTCTCCCTGTTCGGCGCATTCCAAATGAAGGACGAAGCGTTGACGGTCAAAAGTTCAGCACTTGAACTGAAGATGGAGTACGGGATGATCACCTCACTCCGTACTGCATCCGGGGTGAGTTTGAATAAGGAAGGAGCATTGCTTCCGGATAACCCGTTCCGTCTTTCGCTGGTTCCTGACGTAGAGGCGAAAGCCACGTTCAAAAAAATCAATTCCAAAGAAGCCCGTCTTTCTTATCCGTTGGAAAAGAACGGCAAGATCTATTATGATTTCAAGATTGACGGCAGAGATATTCTGGTGCGTGTCGGCGTGGAAAATTATGATATTTCCAAAAGCGCGTATAATATCGATATTCACGTTGCCGCTTTGGCACCGGATGCCATTATTACCGGTATGGGCAGCAAAACGTTGCGTAAAGAGCCGGCTCGTACCGAAAGTTTGTACTGGACGGGTTCCGCTTTCCACTTTCCCCGTGTTTTGATTGCAGAATGGAAAGATAAAGCTGTGATGTTCCACAATGAATCCACGCAGCCCTATCATAACATTTTCATGTATCATACACCGGAAAGCGATCATGTGAAATTGACGGGTGTGTATAATTACCCGGTAAAAAAATCAGATCGTCAGTTGATTTTCAAAAAAGGTTCTTACGTCAGCGATTATTTCCGTATTTCCCTGCACAAAGATTGGCTTGCTGCGGCGAAATATTGGCGGAAAGATTTTGAACGCCGGACCGGTGCCAAAAAGTTGTGGGAAAATGATTCCAAACTGATACGCAACATTCACGCCGTCTATACCGGCAGTCCGAACCTGGGTTGGAAAGAAGATCCGGACGCCTATTACAAAAAGATCGCATCCCAATACGATCCGGCATCTGTCATTCTGTTTTACTGGAATGCACATGCTATTCTGTCTTTGGGGGATCATACTTACAACACAAAACCATATCCTTCCAGAGAAGCGGTTGCCGCATTGCGGAAATACGGTTTCAACTGGATGTCCTTCCATGGTTATACCCTGTTGGATAATAAGGATTTTCTGCCCAAACGCCATGCCACATACATCCGGAATAAAACGATGCCGAAAGGCTATAAGTTTACTCCGGATTATCAAGGCAAGCCGGAAGATTTCTATAAGAAGATGGATCCGTATTTTATCCGCCGCGGTCAATCTTTGGGTATGGTCAATCCGGCTGCAAAATATGTGGAAGATTATTTGGTGCAGAATATCACAAACTATTCCAAATGCCATGATATGGCTGGATTCTATCTTGACATCACCGGCGAAATGCCCAGCTGTCTCCGCCCGGGCAAACGGGTGTATGAAGGTAAAACCTATACGGACGGCGATATTGCAGTCTTCCGCCGTTTGCGCAAGATCAATCCCGATCTGCTGATGATGACGGAATACACCGGCGAATGGTTGATTCCCTACATTTTCTATGCATGGGAAGCAGAACATATCTTCAATATGAAGAGTGTCCGGATCAATCACCCCTTGCGTGCCGCATTGTTCGGCAGCTATATCTGGGTGCGGGAAACACAGCGTGTGGATGATCCGGTCAAGAATGCCTACTATGCCACTTTGCCGGAAATCGTGGATGATTTCGGTACTGCCGGATTGGAAGGCGCTCTGGTTTCGCCCTGGTATAATGAACGCGCCAAATTGTTCTGCCGGGAAAAACTCTTCAACGATCTTCCGGAAAAATGGGATGAAGATGCAATCGCCTATTACCGTTCCGCAAAGAATGGATTCTTCCAGTTCCGGAAAATGCCGTTCGGTCATGCTTATGTGGATGCAAAGAAAAACGTTCTGCTCGGACTTTACAGCAATGTCTCTAAAGGGCTCCCCGGTTTTTATGTGCCGGACTGGGTTGCTTATGATGCAAAAGACAGAGCCATCGGTCTGAATCCTGCTCATACCTATAAGTTCATGAAAACGGCATTGCCCCGTAATTTTACCATTACGGAACTTTCCGATGGAGCATATCTGAACTTGATCCGCAAACCGCGGTCCAAAAAATTGGATTATTCCACCATCGAAATTGCTTCGGATAAATTGAAAACTTCTGTGCTGAATATCAAATTCCACGAAACGCCTTACAAAGTGCTGATCAACGGCAAAGAACAGAAGATCGTCAACAACGAATTGAAGACAACGGTTAATCTTCCCGCCGCGATGGTCATATACATGAAAAAACTGAACGAATATCCGGCAAGTGCCATTGCACAGCGGAAAGGCTGGATCAGCGGATTCACAGGAGCAAACGGCTTGCACAGACCTCACGGGTATCGTGGATTCAGTACCAACTTCGATTTCTTCCCGGGTAAGTATGTCATCGGCAAAGTGAAGAAAGAATGTATGACGGTCGCGGTCGGCGCAAACTGCGGATATCTGGAAAAATTGATCAAGGTCCCGGCGGATGCAAAAACGTTCTCATTCACTCTTGGTTTGAAACAGACTATAAAACGGAGCGTTCCGATGGTGGTCAATCTCAGCGCAAACGGTAAAGTGATCTGGACATATCAGATCAACAGCAAGGATGCCTGGCAGCCGCAAACGGTGGATATTTCCCAATATGCGGGGCAGGATGTCCTCTTCAACTTCTCCTTTGCGTACAAAAATGTGAATACGGCTCCCATTCATCGGAACATCACCAACAACTTACGCATCACAGATTTTGTGATCAAATAACAACAAAGAAAGGTTTTTACAATGAAAAAAATGATCTCATCTCTCGCCCTGCTTTTTGCTGGTGCTGCCATCCTCTGTGCCGCTCCAGTTGATGCAAACGGCATGTTCAAACGGTATAACAAAAAGACATTTGCTCCTGCTGACTGGGGTCCGAACATGGCTCCCCAGCACGCTAAACTGATCAATTTGACCGTTAAACCGTCCGAAGATCCGAAAAAGAGCAACGTGCTGACCATTGATACGACCAAAGGTGGCGGTGTGCCCCTGCGTCATGTCAAAGGTATCCCCTGCAAACCGGGGGACAAGATCATCATCACCGCCGATGTGAAAGTTGCCGGCAGATTCGGCATCACGCTCAACAAATACGGAAAAAAAGGATTTCTCCGTGATCAGGGCCAGTCTTACCGTCTTCTCGACAAAAAGACCCCGATCAAGTTTGAAACGGTGCTGACCGAAGATAAAGTGCCGAAGGACCTGTTCAAGATCCACGTGATTCTGAACTTCCCGAAAGGCAAGATCTCCACGCTCGAAAACCTCAAGATCGAGCACATCCCTGCTGAAAAAAAGTAATGAACGAAAAAACAGGGGAGTCATCCGATGAAAGAAATACTGGAAAGCGAAATCCGCGTTCACGGCGAAGTCCCGACTTTGTTCATCAACGGAAAACCGGAGACCGGCCTGATGCACTGGAATCGTTTCCCAACGCCAGCCGATGTGGAAGTTTTCCGCAATGGCGGAGTGCATCTGTATTCTTTCATGGGGTGTCCTCCCATACGGGAAAAACCGGATATCCCTGCCGTTTATGATGACGGCAGGGGTGCTGTCCCGGAGTTATCTCATGAATTCATTGACGAAACATTTTCCATGCTGGAAAAAACGGATCCGGAATGTAAAGTTCTGATCCGGCTCCGGATCACGCCTCCTTTGTGGTGGCGGGAGAAACATCCGGATGCGCTAACGAAAAGTTATGAGCCGCATGAAAAAGAGTTTCTGACCTCGTCCGGTGCCTCGGTGTGCGATCCGGATTGGCGCAGGGAAGTGGAAAAAACTTTGCGGGACACGATCGCATATCTGGAAGAACATTGGGGACACCGTATTTTCGGTTATCATCCGGGTATGGCATCCTGTGCGGAAAATGCTCATGCCTGGGGGAACCTGATCTCTGATTTTTCAAATTCAAGTTTACAGGCTTTCCGCCAATGGCTGCCCGGGCGTTATACCGATATTTCCGCATTGAACGCGGCCTGGCATAAAGAATATACATCATTCGCAGACGCTGAATTTCCGGATCCTGCGCTTTATTTTTCCGGAAGTATTGCCGATGATTGTGTGTTTACAAATCCTGTATCCGCACAATGTGCCGTTGATTTTCAGGATTTCAGTTCTGACATTATGGCGGATGCCGTCATCTTTCAGGCTCGGATCGTGAAAGATACGCTGCGCACCCTCGGAAGAAAAAAGATCTGCGGCGCTTTTTATGGTTATATGATCCTGCGCTCCGATGTACTCAGTCCGTTATGCTGCGGTCACATGGCATTGTCTAAAGTCCTTGCTTCGCCGGATGTGGATATGCTCTGCGCTCCGCTGGGATACGGCTCGCGTCAACCGGGCGGCGCCGCGCTTTCTCAATTCCCCATCGGGACGGCGATTCTGCACGGGAAACTGTTCTACGCGGAAGAGGATACCCGGATGCATCTTGCAACGGAACGTCCGGAAAGTGTCTCCGATACGCTTGAGATTTCTGAACAACTTCTGTCTCGCAGTTTCTATTCTTCGTGGCGTTCCGGTGCCACTCTCTGGTGGATGGACCTCTTCGGGCATGGCTGGTATCGTGATCCCGGATTCAGTAAGATCGTGGCTGCCTGCCGTACGTTTGCGGAAAAACACAGCACAAATCGGAAAAGTGTTGCGCAGATCGCCTTTTTCATCAGCGAAAAAGGCGTTGCCTGCGAACGGTCAATGCCGGATCTGATCACGGGAGCTGCGGTGGAACAGCAGCTGATGGAGCTTTCCATGTGCGGCGCCCCCTATGATATTTATCGGCTGGAAGATCTGCCGGAACTTGTTCGTCAGGATCGGTTGAAACGATACCGTTTTGCCATGATCGCATCTGCCCACAGACTTGATGATGAACTCCGCAAATGTATCGAACACGATCTGAAAAAGGACGCCCGCAGCATTCTCTGGCTTTATGCTCCGGATATCCGGCAGAAGGATGGATTCTCAACGGATGCAGTCAGTGCCGTCACGGGAATCTCTGTTGCTGAGATCCCATCGTACAGTTTTCTGACGGAGACCCGTCTGGATGGACATCGTATCACTTACGGTATGCCGCAGAACCTGTCACCACGTCTGGTGTGCAGCGATCCGGATGCCGAAGTGATGGGCTGGTATATGCAGGGAACCAAAGCCAATAATCGTGTGAATGGTTTGAATGGCGGCTCTTTTGTCCGAAAGCAATTTGCGGATTGGACAAGTATCTGGAGCGGCTCTCCGGGTGTCCCGGCGGAATGGCTCCGTGCGTTGGCGGGTGATGCCGGAGTGCACATTTATTCGGATTGCGGACTGCAGATCTTTGCGGCGAAAAACTGGCTTGCAGCGATGGCATGTTTCTCCGGAGAATATACGATCTCTTTGCCCGGCAAACAAGACCCGGTCTACGTTACGATGGAACGCGGCGAGACCCGGGTATGGGAGTTCGCAGAATAATCCGGTCATTGATTTGACTTTTTACGAAACAAAAATAGAGATACTTTCGCAGTTTAACGAAGCGACAATCTTTTTCTGCTAACTCGCAACCGTTTGAGTTTGGGAGGATTTTCCGAACAATTTAAACAACCCCGACCATTTTTCGGTCGTGCTTCTGCCAATCTATCCTATCCGGCATATCCGGCTTACTACACGCACAGGATTGCGTAAAAAGAGCTTGTAAATTTCAATTTTTATGATACATTATTTCCTTTAGAGGAGTAACTCCCTTGATCATACTTTTATTAATAAGATACAAGAGGCAACCATGGACCAGAACACGATTATCGAAAAACAGTTCAATAAATGCAGCATCACCGGCAATAAATTTGAACGCGGCAGTTATTTTGAAGTTGATATATATACCGTCAAACCGGATGCAGAAGCAAACGAACTTGCGCTGTATGTATTATTGGAACATTCTTTTGAAACCATGTCCGTAATGCTGAAACAATTAATGCTGGAAGAATTGATCCCCTTTGGTACCGTCGTTTTCATCCGGCCCGGCGTATTGAATCCCTCCATTCCCACCGGGACAAGCAGAAATATGCGGGCAGTTGAATTTGATCAATACGGTCCTGATTTTTCAAACTTTCTGGTGGAAGAATTGGTTCCTGAAGTCTGCCGGATCACCGGTGAAACCTTGTCCTCAAATCCGGATATGCATTTTATTTGCGGCGGATCATCCGGCGGAATGGCGGCATGGAACGCCGTATGGTTCCGGAACGATTATTTCCGCCGGGCATTTTTAAGCAGTCCGACCTTTTCCGCGATGCGTGGAGGAGAAGAAGCCATGGTCATTGCCCGGAAAACGGAAACAAAACCAATCAAACTTTATATCACATGCGGAACAGAAGAACCGGACTATTACTTCGGAAGTTCGCTTCTGGCAGCACAAAATGCGGCTTCCGCTTTGGAATTTGCCGGATATGATTTCAGATTTGAACAATTTAACGGTGAAGGTCATTGCTGTCGGCGTGATGATACAAATTTATGGCGTCGGATGATGGGATTCCTCTGGGCAAATTGGGAAACGGTTCCCGTAAAACCGTTTTTCAATCAGATCAGAATCAAGAAGCTGATTACATCCGGCAGTACCTGGCAACAGTACAACGGAACATTCCCGGAACAACAGGCTGTTACATTCAATGGCGGTATCTATACATTCAGCGGGGGCAATATTTATTTTGAAAAAGATGGCATAAAACAAATCGCCGCGGAAGGATTTGAAAAGATCACGGCATTGGGGATTTCTTCCGATAAATGGCGGCTTTATATTGCGGATGCCGCCCGGAGATTTATCTATGCGATGTCGATTTTCCCGGATGGTTCACTGGATCAGTGCTACAAACTGGCTCCGTTACATTTACGGCATGATTTCACCACGCCCGGGGCTTCGGATATTACCGTTCTTGCAGACGACCGGATTCTGGCAGCCACGGAATTGGGGATCCAGGGCGTTGTATCTTTTGGACTGACGGATTTAATTCTTCCGCTGCCCGGAGATCTTCCTGCTGAAAGGGTAACCGTTTGTCAAAACATGCTCTATGTTGCATC
>JAFVSW010000057.1 GCA_017503545.1 Lentisphaeria bacterium
AATGTCATTGCCACCACGATGCCGTCCGTTTCTACCGAAACGCCGTCATCGCGGTGGCTGTCATAGAGAATGTGGTTCGATGCGTTAATCCCAGGGTTGCGCTCTGCTCCACCCTGGCTTGTCACGGCGTAATGAAATGAAGACGGAGCTGTCTGACTCTTGCCGCCCTGTCAGGGCTTGTTTTACGATTGATCAGTGGTTCTTCGTGCAGTTGTGACTTTTGAATAATATTCCAGCTTATAAACAAAAATCTGACAAAAACACTTTTTCAAAATCCAATCTTCTTCCGCTCAAACATGGTGAAACTAGCTGTTTTTTTTGATAAATTATAGGATATCTGTGAAAAATTATGGGATATCTGTGTATTTTTATCACAGTAAAAGAAAAAACGGATAAATATGACTTGAAAAAAAGCGTATGTGTACTATATTATCCGGAATAATTATCGTAAAAGAGGTAACGCTTAACAACAAGGTATTCTGAAATATGGCAGAAGAAAATAGTGTACCGCAAGTTGCAAGTCCGCAGATCAACCCCAGCGGCTTGATTTGTTTGCACAGTCTGGTCGTCAATCTGCACAGAAATGTAAATTTCGATGCATTGATGACCGATGAGACAAAGAAAAAATACGCAGAGAATATGTGCGATACTCTGCTTAATCTTGCACAATCGCTGGAATTGCGCCCGGAACGTGGAACCGATGTGGAAGCCATTTCCAAGGTTTACAGCGGGCCCGTATTGTTCCGTTTGAAAAATGATCACTGGATTTGTATCCCTCAATTCAATCAATTCCAGGGCAATGCTCCGATCCGCCTGTTCGACCCGCTGATCAAACAGGCGCAGAAAAACGCCACCGGACCGAAAGAAAAGATTATGGAGATGTATGACGGAGAATTTATTTTCTTCCACAATCTTCAACCGATCGATAACAAAAAATTCTCCGGTCTGTTCTGTCTGACCTCCATTGCCCGGCATCATCAAGTCAATATGGATGCCCGCCGCTTGATGCATGAATATGCGCTGGATGAACAGGAACCCACAGTTTCTGAACTGCTGGAAATGGCATCCGATTACAAACTGAAAGCCAAACGGGTCAATCTCAAATGGAAAGATTTGGCACGTCTCGGTCAGGCATACCCCGTCCTCGGTATCAAGAAAGACGGCAAATATGCGGTTTATTGCGGATGGCGTGAAGGACAGGAAGAAGGTCAGCCCGGCACACTGGCTGTACTTGACCCTGCGGAAGAACCGGAACAGCCCGGGCAGCCTTTCCGCTTCTACACAGAAGAAGAATTCAATGAAAAAGCATCCGGTAAAGGTGTATTTCTGAAGAAGATCTACAAACTTTCCGATGAAGATCAGCCGTTCAGCCTGCTCTGGTTCCTCCCTGAATTTATCAAATTGAGAGGGTTGTTCCTCCAGATTGCCATGCTGGTGATCATGATGACGATCATTGCCTTGATCACACCGCTGTTCTTCCAGATCGTAGTGGATAAAGTGATTGTTCACCAGGCGATGTCAACGCTCAATACGTTGGGTATCGGGATTGTAATCGCCATCCTGTTCAACGGGATTCTGGACTTCCTCCGCAGTTATCTGCTGCTCTTTGCCACAAACAAAATCGACATTTCTTTGGCAACCAAAACGTTCAGTCATCTGATGCGGCTGCCGATCGAATTTTATGAACGTGTGCCGTCCGGTGTATTGCTGAAACATATGCAGCAGACTGAAAAGATCCGCGGGTTCCTCTCCGGCAATCTGTTCTTTACCATCCTGGACCTGTTCTCCCTCTTTCTGTTCGTGCCGTTCCTGTATTTCTACAGTCCGACACTGACCTTTGTTGTTCTCGGCTTCTCCGCCGGTATGGCATTGGTGATTGCGACTTTGATCCGTCCGTTCCAGCGCAGATTGAATGAACTGTATCAGGCGGAAGGTAAACGGCAAAGTATGCTGGTGGAATCCATTCATGGTATCCGTACCGTGAAATCTCTGGCATTGGAACCGGTGGAAGAACGCCTGTGGGACAACTCCAGTGCATACGCCATCAAATCCTATTTCCGCGTCGGTAAAATCTCCATGACGGCGAAAAGTATCAGTCAGGTGCTGGAAATGCTCATGACCGTCTGTGTGATCTGGGTCGGCGTCTACCTGGTCCGGGATAAAATCATCACCGTGGGTGCGCTGATCGCCTTCCAGATGCTCGCAGGGCGTGTGACCGGTCCGCTGGTCCGCATGGTCGGACTGATCCATGAATATCAGCAGATCGCTTTGTCCGTCAAGATGCTCGGGGTTGTCATGAACACCTCCAAAGAACCGGCAGGCGGCGGTGTCCGTAATGCGTTGAAAGGTAACATTCAATTCGATAATGTCACATTCCAGTACCGTCCGGATACCCCGCAGGTCATCCGCAACTTCTCGCTGGATATCCAGCAGGGTATGACCGTTGGTATTGTCGGTCGTTCCGGTTCCGGTAAGACCACCCTGACCAAACTGCTGCAGGGGCTGTACCCGGTCCAGAGCGGTTTGATCAAGATCGACGGGATCGACTTGCGTGAAATCGACAAAGCACACTTGCGCAGCAGTATTGGTGTTGTGCTGCAGGAAAATTACTTCTTCAACGGCACAGTACGGGAAAACATTTCTCTGACCAAACGTTCTGCGGCATTGGAAGAAATCATTTATGCGGCGAAACTGGCTGGTGCCGATGAATTCATCCAGAAACTGCCGAAAGGTTATGATACCGTTCTGGAAGAAAACGCTTCCAACCTTTCCGGCGGTCAGAAACAGCGGCTTGCAATTGCACGCGCCCTGTTGACCAACCCGCCGATTCTGATTTTCGATGAAGCGACCAGTGCGCTTGACCCGGAAAGCGAAACCGTGATCCAGAACAACCTGTCTGCCATCGCACGCGGACGTACCGTATTGATCATTTCCCACCGTCTCTCCATTGTCAGTAATGCGACGAAGATTCTGGTGATCGACAATGGCGAACGTACTGCATTCGCCTCACACCGCGAACTGCTGGCAATGCCCGGCACATACAGCGAATTCTGGCATCAGCAAATGGAAAGGCACCTTGAAAAATGAGTAACGAGAAAAAAGAAAAAACACTTACACAGGCTATTGAATTTCAGCCCGATGCATTGGAAATCAAACAGTCACGACTGCCTTTCTTTGCCCGGTTCACCCCTTATGCCGCTTTCTTCATGATGGCAGGTGCCATTATCTGGGCATCCATCGGAAAAACGGATACTGTGGTACAGGCACCCGGCAAATTGGTTTCTGATGAACACAATATCATGATGAAACCCCGTGAAATCACGGTAATCAAAAAAGTGCATGTGGAAGAAGGCGATATTGTCAAAGCAAATCAAATCCTTATGACATTTGACCCGGAAAACTACCGGTCTGAAAAAGAACGTTTGGAAAGTGAAATTTCCACTCTCCAGGCACAGTTCGGACGCCTTTTTGCAGAGTTCAATCAGAAAGCATATATTCCGAAGAAAGAAACACGGGATACACTCTGGCAGTTGGCGATTCATAAGCAGCGGATGGCATATTATAAAGAACGCATGAACTACTTTACACAGGAACTGGCACGAATTGAAGCTTCCATCAATACCCGGAGAAAAAGTCTGAAAAACAGTGAAAACCGTTTGAAAGAATTCCGCCCGTTGGAAAAAATGTATGTCGATTTGGGTGATGTCGTTGCAACAAAACGCGAACGGATCGAAATTTCCATCAAACGTATGGAGTTGGAAGCAACCACCGATGAATTACGCAATACATTGGATGAGTTGGAACATCAGAAACAATCCTCCATTGCCAGCCGGAAAGCGTTTGAAGAAGAATGGCGTAACGGTATTTCCACCGAAATGATCAAGATCCGCCGCGAACTCATTGCAAACACAAAACAATTGGAAAAAACGGCTAACATGGCGCAATATATCTACTTGCGCGCTCCTTGTGATGCCATGATCCATGAACTCGCTGCCGTCTCCCCCGGTTCCGGTGTTCGGGAAGCGGAACCGCTGGTCACTCTGGTTCCGCTTAACGGAAAAATCGAACTGGAAGCGGAAATCAGCCCCCAGGATATCGGAAAAGTGGCTGTGGGCGATACCGTCCGCATCAAATTGAATGCATACCCGTTCCAGAAATATGGAACTCTTGACGGAAAAGTTCTCCACATTTCCAAAAATACATTCTTCCGTCAGCAGGGTTCGCCGCTGCCGCCGGATGGTTCTGCCACCTACTACAAAGCACGGATCTCCGTGGAAGGCAAATTGCGGAATGTGGATGAAAAATACCGGTTGATTCCCGGGATGGAAGTACAGGCTGAAATCAAAGTCGGCAAACGCCGTATTATCGAATACATCCTGTATCCGCTGATCAAAGCATTGGATGAATCCATCCGGGAACCGTAATCCGGTTCCAACGCTCGATTCATAAAAAAATTGCGGGTCAGAAAACATGCTTTCTGACCCGCATTATTTTTGTCCGGAAAAACCGGCTTAAAGATTTTTATAATACCATTCCGCCGCTAATGCGATCCCCTGCTCCACATTACAGGCAGGCTGATACCCCAGCAACTGCCGGGCATTGGAAATATCCGCAAGACTGTGCGGGATATCCCCCGTCCGTTCCGGTCCGAATTCCGGTTCAATGCCGCAAATTGCGGAGTCAAACTGCGCCAGATTATCCCGGAGAGCGGCAAACAATTGCAGTAGTGTGATCTGTTGACCGCATGCAATATTATATGCCCGGTTCAAAGCGGCAGAATCTTCTGCCAGCAACGCGCATTGATTGGCGTGAATTACGTTATCAATGTAAGTAAAATCCCGACTGAATGAGCCATCACCGTTAATGACCGGCGATTCATGTTTCAGCAATGCGCTGACAAATTTGGGAATCACTGCAGCATAGGCTCCAAACGGATCCTGCCGTCTGCCGAACACATTAAAATACCGCAAGCCGACCGTATTGATTCCATATAAATCATGGAAATTTTTCGCATACATCTCGTTGACCGATTTGGTGATCGCATACGGACTGAGCGGAGTTCCGGTCTGCGTTTCCACTTTCGGCAAAACCGGACTGTCTCCATACACGGAACTGCTGGATGCGTATACAAAACGTTTGACTTCTGCTTCCTGCGCCGCAAAAAGCATATTGACAAAACCAAGAATATTCACATGGGTGGAAGTCATCGGATCTTTGACGGAACGGGGTACACTGCCCAATGCCGCCTGATGTAAGACGTAATCAATTCCATCAACAGCTTTTCTGCAATCGTCCATGTTCCGGATATCTCCGGTGATCAAACGGAAATTCTTATGTTCACGGAAAGCGGAAAGATTTTCCATTTTCCCAGTCGAAAAATTATCCAGAACAACGACTTCATTCTCCTGACGCAGCAATGCCTCCGTCAAGTTGGAACCGATAAATCCGGCTCCTCCGGTCACAAGAATACGGGAATTTTTTACCAACTTGTCCATCAAAGTCTGCCATCCACAATGTTACGGGGCAAAACCCCTTTGATATCATAAACAACGGCATTTTCATCCATCAGCGGGAAGAGATCAAGTGCCAGAAATTCTTTATGAGCAACGGCAAGAACAACGGCATTGTAATTACCGGGCAAATCTTCCAGTTTATTGTAAGACTCAAGATCATATTCTTTCTTCACATCCACCGGATCCGCCCAGGGATCGTAAATATCCACCTCGCAGCCGAACTCTTTCAAACTGTCCACCACATCCACCGCATGACTGTTCCGGATATCCGGACAATTTTCTTTGAATGTGATCCCCAGCTGCAGCACACGGGCATGCATAATTTTAAGTTCTTTCCGGATCAGCAATTTCACAATTTCAGCAGCAATGTATTTTCCCATACCGTCATTGATACGCCGTCCCGCCAGAATCACCTCCGGCAAATAGCCCAACGATTGCGCTTTGTGCGTCAGATAATACGGGTCAACGCCAATGCAATGTCCACCCACCAATCCGGGCTTGAATTTAAGGAAGTTCCATTTGGTTCCCGCCGCTTCCAATACATCATGGGTATCGATCCCGATCAATTGAAAAATCTTTGCCAGTTCATTCACAAATGCAATATTCAAATCCCGCTGACTGTTTTCGATCACTTTCGCCGCTTCTGCCACTTTAATGGATGGCGCACGGTGCGTTCCGTTTTCCAATATGGAATTGTAAAGCGTATCCACAATTTCCGCCGCAGCAGGGGTGGATCCGGATGTGATCTTCAGAATCTTCGTCAAACGGTGTTCTTTATCTCCGGGATTGATCCGTTCCGGCGAATAACCACAGTAAAAATCATGATTGAATTTCAATGAGGAGAATTTTTCCAGTACCGGCACACAATCTTCTTCCGTACAGCCGGGATAAACGGTGGATTCATAAACAACAATCGAGCCCGGTTTCATCACTTTCCCCACCGTTTCACTGGCACGATACAGCGGAGTCAGATCCGGACGGTTGTATTTATCCACCGGAGTCGGCACTGTCACAATAAAAATATCCCGGTCACGCAAATCATCCAATTGATCCGAATAACGGAGATGTTTGGCAGCAATCAATTCTTCGGTTGAAGTCTCAAGAGTTTCATCTACGGCATTACGCAAGGATTCCAATCTGGATTTTTTGACATCGAACCCGACCGTATCATATTTTTTCCCGAATTCAACAGCAAGGGGTAACCCCACATATCCCAACCCGATGATCCCGATTTTGATTTCAGCATTTTTTATTTTCTGCAACATATTTTTCACCTGCCGTTTAATTTTTCAAGACTCAGAATACGGCGGATAACCGGAGCCATCCGTTTGGAAATCATATAAAAACCCAAATCTGTGGCATGGATCCCGTCAACCGTACATTCAGAAGGATCACTGCCATATAAGGTCGTCCCATCCAGAAAATGAATGTTTTTATCTCCCGCATCCCGGCGTTTCCGGATCTCTGCCATATGGATATTCTGGAATTGCCAACGGATTTCCGGGTACGCATTGTTTTCATCAAACTCATAACCGTACTCCAGTTTTGATACCAGAAGAATCGGTGTTTCCGGATGTTTGGCGCGGATAATATCAATCACATTGGATAACGTTCTCTTCAATCCGGCAACCCCTGCATTGGCATCATAATCCAGTATATACAACGCAGGATTTTTTACATCCGCAAGAATCTTTGCCATCGCAGGTTCCCCTTTCCCGCTCCCGGAAAAAGCAAGATTGATGAACGGACGGTTCAGCATACGGCTCAACTGATTCGTATGGCACATACCCGGACGGGATGCACAGCCGCCTTGTTGGATCGATGTCCCGTATACCACGATCGGGCGGTCATCCTCCCACGGAGTCGGCAATTCGATCTTTGCCCCTTTGGTCACACCGATTTCCAGCGATTTCACACCGGCATACAAAGGAAAATGCAGCGTAAATTCCCGTATTTTTTCTGTTTTCACCGGACCGAATACAGTTGCAATATATTCATTTTTATTCGGACTGAAACTGGCACTCTTACGGTAAAATTTGGAAGTGCCGGATCCCTGATACAAGTCAAACCCCATACTGCCAAGAGGAGTCATGTGATACATACGGTGAATATGATGCAATTTTGCATCAATACGGATTTCTTTGGCATTGGTCTTGAACCGGAGCATGACGCCAGCCGTATTCCAGGCAAGATGATCCACACCTTTTGATACACTGGCATTCAATGGGATACGGCGGAACGGCTCACCGGTTTTCCGCCAATGCAAGCCATCCAGTTTAAAATTTTTTGCATCGACCGTATACCAATCCATACCGGCACGTTTTGCGGCATTGGCAGCCATATTTTTATCAAGTTGTTCGATCTTGACTTCTTTTGCCGCTTTCTGTTGTGCGGAAACAATACACGGTGCAAAGAATGACAGGACCAAAATCATAACGGCAAAAACAGAATACCGGTTCCTCAACATTCCATTTGACATATCAAAAAATCCTCGAATTATATTAATAATATTATAGAACGTTGAAAATATACACTCCCAAAAGAAGTATTGCAAATCCGGAAGCAAAAAATCCGCTGATTTCTTTTTCGCGGCAAAATCACAGAAAAAAAATTGACTCAACAACAAGATTTCTGTCAAAGATCGTCCCCCGGATCAAATTCGTAAGCATCAATAAAGGAACCTTTTGTGCAATTATAGATTTTACATCCTCTGCTTTGCGAATATTCTTCCAAGTGCTGACGGGTGGCATAATGCAATTCATCCGCTGATTGCGCAGCAATAAAATTCCAATCCCGGCTCACAGATGATGTGATCCGGGATTTTTTCTGGCTGAAGACACTAAAGTAAATTATATCAAGGGGCTCAATAATCTAAAAAAGCTCCTTTAAGGAAATGATAAGATTGCTTTGTTTTTCAAAACATTGCGTTTTTTTCCGCGAAGACTTGCAGTATATATATCATGAGGTTTTTAAATTTAAAAGAATTTCTTTTTTTATTCCTGTTTGAGTTTGAAATCCTGTCTTCCTGTCGTATAGAATCGCATAGTTCAATTGTATAATAACGGGTTGGGTTTGCCATGATTGATTTTTCTGTAATAACTGCAACTTATAATGCGGAACGAACTGTCGCCGCATGTTTGGAGTCGGTGCAGAAAAATAACCTGTCCACATGCATAAAAAAATCATTTGTTCCCAAAAAACAGTTTGGTACTTCCGATAGCGAAATCAGAAGATAGATATTGCAGTCCCCTGTGTAAAATCTGAACAAATGATAAACTCGTTCTTTTTACACAGAGGACAGCAAATTAAAAGTAATTACAAAAACGGCACTTTTGCGTCCGAGGCATAGAAATATAGGTTGGAACGTTCCGGATAATGTGTTTCAAGAATATAAACATTTTTGAAATAAGGAGTAAAAAAACTTCTCAAATCATCTTTTGAGGTGAATTCTCTCTCATGATGTTCCAAAAGTTTTTTATTTTTATCCGTATTGATTATTGTATAACCACTTAAAATACCATCAGAAGTCAACGTCTTTTTTATAACTTTCATAATCTCTGCTATTTCAGCTTCGGTGAAATGTTCAATTGCCGCATCCCAAATGATATTTGTCACAGATCCCTGGTTTATATTATTCTGAAAAATATTCATAATACCATCTCTTATATCAGCTACATGATAATGAATATTGTGCATTGAATTATATCTTTTTGCTATTTTTATAATATCTTCATCGAAGTCACATGAAAAAATCTCTTTCGATGAAATCGAATAAAAGTATTTTGCATAAAATCCATCACCACAACATAACTCAACTGTAATCGGTTCAGAAAACATCTGTAATGCAACAACATTAAACACCCCACGCTCAACCCAAAGAGGATTTTTGCTAGTTTTCCATTGATGATATAAATCAATTCGATGATCAAAATTTTCCGGAATATTAGTTGACCACTGCAAACGAAACATTGTCTTGAAAGAAACTGCGGTCAATTTTGCAAAAAAGTTTCCGATAGAAGAAAAAAATGACACAAAAAGATGCTGTATCGCAGGAAATTGCGTAAATATATGTACGCACAAAGTGGATATTTTCATTTTTGATCCTTTTTGTAATGAATTAATTGGTTTGTTATTTATCATACTGAACTCCGAAAGTAGCAAATGTTGCTTATTTCTGAACTCATACAATAAAAAAGTTTTCTGAATTTGTCTGCGAAAATTACCTTTCTATTCATAGTTGGTTATTATTTGTTTATGTCTGCCACCATTGACAGGATAACTTTAAAAAAAGATTAGCATAAATGCTTTTGTTCTAATATATCCTCATATTTGCGAAATTACAAATGCAAAGATAAACTTTATCCTGAATTTTGTACTGCAATACAAAGTGAATACGGCGACTATTTAAAAAGTTTGCATAATGCTGAACCTTGTACTGCAATATCATCCCGTAACAATACAGTAAAGAGAAGGTTTTCTATTGGTTTCATGAAAATAAAAAGGTGCATATTAACTGCCAGGGATTTACTAAACGTTTTATCCCGTATTTTTATACTGGAAATGATAAAATTGCTTTGTTTTTCAAAACATTGCGTTTTTTTCCGCGAAGACTTGCAGTATATATATCATGAGGTTTTTAAATTTTAAAAGAATTTCTTTTTTTATTCCTGTTTGAGTTTGAAATCCTGTCTTTCTGTTGTATAGTAATCGCATAGTTCAATTGTATAATAACGGATTGGGTTTGCCATGATTGATTTTTCTGTAATAACTGCAACTTACAATGCGGAACGAACTGTCGCCGCATGTTTGGAGTCGGTGCAGAAAAATAAACTGGAACATACGGAACACATCGTCGTTGATGGGGCGTCGCCTGACCGGACGGTCGATGTCGTAAAGCGTTTCTCAAATGTGGTTTGCATTTCGGAAAAGGATAACGGAATTTATGATGCCATGAATAAAGGCATCCGGAACAGTCGTAACGAGATTCTCTCGTTTCTCAATGCGGACGATTATTATCTTGACGGCACATTGGCACTGGTCCGGAAAACGTTTGAGAAACATCCGGAAAGTGATATCGTCCATGGTAATATTCTTGTGAATGGTAAAGTTTTCAAACCGGCAAATGGTCTTGCATCCTTTGGCGGCGCAAGGATTTTTCATCCGGCAGCCTTTATCCGCCGTTCTCTTTTTGACAAGTTGGGGATGTATGATGATAAGTACCGGATTTGTGCGGACTTGGATTTCTTTCTCCGGGCGAAAGAAGCCGGGGCAAAATTTACTTATATCGATCAGCCGTTGACGGATTTTGCACTTGATGGATTAAGCACATCCGCCCGGTCAAAGACAGCATTGGAAGTCCGAATGATTTTATTGAATCATGGTTATTCCCGATCATTTGCTTATGGATATTATTATGCGATGAAACTACGCACTGTGCTTGCATCGTTGAAAGGAAAAAGAAAATGAGTATCTCGACTCTTGCTCCTATCATACTTTTCTGTTACAACCGTTTGGAATATTTGATCCGGACCGTGGAAGCATTGCAAAAAAATGAATTGGCATTGGAAAGTGAACTGATCATTTACTGTGATGGAATCAAAAATCCGGCGGATGCAGAAAAAGTCAATGCTGTACGGGAATACATCCGGAATATTACCGGCTTCAAGCAGGTGGAAATTCATATCAGCGATGAAAACCGGGGCTTGGCAAAGTCTATCATTTCCGGTGTAACTGAAACATTGAAGCGGTATGATAAAGTAATTGTAATGGAAGATGATCTGGTAACAACACCCTGTTTTCTCCGTTTTATGAATGATGCGTTGAATTTGTATGAATCCGTAGAAGAAGTAGCCTGTATTACCGGTTATACTCCGGTAACATCTGCGGATAAAGATTTTTATTTCATGAAAGGGGCAGATTGCTGGGGGTGGGCAACCTGGTCACGGGGATGGCAGTATTTTAATGCGGACAGCTATCAACTCTTTGAACGCTTGAAAGAAAAGAAATGCTTCCGTGAATTTGATTTGAACGGGGCGTATCCATATACAGAAATGCTGATTGCCCAAATGAATGGAAAAGTCAATTCCTGGGCGATCCGCTGGAGAGCTTCTACATTTTTGTATGATAAATTGACCTTACACAGTGCAAAAAATCTGGTGGAACATATTGGGTATTCAGGAACTCATGTACGAAATCGTGACCGGGATATAAATTATGAATTATCTCAGGAAGTACCTGTTGTAACATTAATTGAACAACCGCAAGTGGATCAGGAAATGTTGCATCTCATATCCCGTTTTTACCGAAAAACGAGATGGTCTTGGAAAAACTGGATCAAAGGTTGCATCAAAGCTGTTATTCCGTTACCATTACTCCTTTATTTCTGGAAAGTAAGGGCAAATCGGAGGGAACAATGAATTTGAAGAAATTTATAAAAAATGTTATTCCTTACGGACTTGCCTCATTCGGCGGGGTACGGATTTTTCATCCGACAGCCTTTATACGCCGTTCCCTTTTTGATAAATTGAGGATGCATGATGATAAGTACCGGATCTGTGCGGACTGTGATTTCTTTTTCCGGGCGAAAGAAGCCGGGGCAAAATTTACTTATATTGATCAGCCGTTGACGGATTTTGCTCTTGATGGATTAAGCACATCTGCCCGGTCGAAGACAGCATTGGAAGTCCGAATGATTTTATTGGATCATGGTTATTCCCGATCATTTGCTTATGGATATTATTATGCGATGAAACTACGCACAGTGCTTGCATCGTTGAAAGGAAAAAGAAAATGAGTATCTCGACTCTTGCCCCTATCATACTTTTCTGTTACAACCGTTTGGAATATTTGCAAGATCAAAATCGCATTGATATGCTATTGACCAGAAAAAAGGATTGAGCATGTTGCGGACGATAAAAAACATTTTATTGTATGTACGCCAAATCCCAGGCAGAATATACAATCATTATTCTTTCTCTTCCAGTATCTGGGGAATCTTTTTTAATCCATTTTATTTTGCACGGAAGGAATTATTTTTGTTTGTGAAAAAAGCCGGTTCGCAATTGAATGGCAAAGTGCTGGATGTCGGGTGCGGAACAAAACCTTATAAAAAATTGATCAGCTATGAATGTTATGTGGGACTTGAATATGACACGGAAGAAAACCGCAAAAATAAAAATGCCGATTTCTTTTATGATGGTCATCAATTTCCTTTTGAAAACGCATCTTTTGATTCCATTCTTTGTAATCAGGTTTTGGAACATGTTTTTAATCCCGATAAATTTTTATCTGAAGTCTCACGCGTATTGCGTCCCGGAGGGAAATTATTATTAACTGTTCCGTTTGTTTGGGATGAACATGAGCAACCATTTGATTATGGAAGATATACCTCATTTGGATTGAAAGAGTTGCTTTTCAATCACGGTTTTACCGTTTTGGAACATCATAAGACTTGTAATGATTTTTCTGCAATCAGTCAACTGTATGCAACATTTATTTTTAAGAAGATCATGAATCGCAATGTGTTGATCCGAATCCCAATATTTTATCTATTGATTGTTCCGGGTAATCTGTTTGGATTAATACTGAAATGGATTCTTCCTAAAAATAATGATTTATACTTGGATAATGTTATTCTTGCTGAAAAACAATTGAATGATGCCGGAGAAGGAAATGGATGAAATCAGAGTAAAAAATTCAGGATATGTGACGCTGAAACGGTATGTGGATGATCGGGATGGAGCGTTGTGTATTATGAATGCAAATCAGGAAATTCCGTTTGATATTAAGCGCGTTTATTATATCAATAATCTGGAAAATATGACCAGTATCCGCGGAAAACATGCACATCGGCAATTGCAGCAGGTAATATTCTGTATCAATGGTTGTTTTACGTTGAGTTTGGATGATGGCGAGCAGAAACAGGATATTCTGATGATGAAGGATAATGTGGGCGTGATCCTGGGACCGATGTTATGGCATACGATGCATGATTTCAGCAGCGGCTGTGTGTTGTTGGTTGCGGCATCCGATTATTATGATGAAAGCGATTATATCCGCGATTATGAAGAATTCCGGTCAGAACTGAAAAGGCTTCAAAAATGAAAATTTTACAATGTAATCCGGGACAAAGTTATGCCCGGAATAAAGAAGGATTGAATCAGAAAATACAGTCGATCCTTGAAGGCGGTTGGTATATTTTGGGGCAGGAAGTTGGCAACTTTGAAACTGCATTTGCTCAATATTGTACTGCCGGTTACGGTATCGGTTGCGCCAATGGGACAGATGCCATTGAATTGGTATTGCGTGGACTCGGGATCAAAGATTCTTATGTTGCGACGGTAGCCAATACCGCAGTTGCCACGGTTGCGGGAATCGAATGTTCCGGCAATACAGCGTGTTTTGCGGATATTGACCCGGAAACATTTACCATATCGCCGGATTCTTTGGAAAGATTATTTGCAGTCAATCCGGATATCAAAGCGGTTATAGCGGTTCATTTGTTCGGGCAACCGGCAGATATGGATCGGATCATGGCTGTTGCCGGAAAATATGGTGCTGTGGTGATCGAAGATTGCGCACAGGCACATGGTGCCATGTATAAAGGCAGACGTTGCGGTTCGATGGGAATTGCCGGCTGTTTCAGTTTTTATCCGACAAAGAATCTCGGCTGTTACGGTGATGGCGGAGCAGTCGTTACATCGGATCCGGAATTAGCGGAACGCCTCAAAGCATTACGCCAGTACGGTTGGACGAAACGTTTTCTCAGTGAATATCCGGGGATCAACAGTCGTTTGGATGAATTGCAAGCGGGTATTTTATCATTCAAATTGCCGTATTTGGATGCAGATAATCAGCGCAGGCAGCAGATTGCTGCCCGTTATACGGCAAGTTTGCGTGATATTTCAGCGTTGAAATTGCCCGGTGCAATGCCGGATTGCGGTCATGTTTATCATCAATATGTATTGCGTTGCAGTTGCCGGGATGAATTACGTGCATTTCTTGCAGAAAAAGAGATTGGAACAGCGATCCATTATCCTGTTCCGATTCACCGGCAGGAAGCATATTCTGCGCGTAAATTGTGGGTAAATCTTCCCGAGACGGAAAAAGTGAACAATGAAATTTTGAGTTTGCCCATGTATCCGGAATTAACGGATGAAGAAGTGGATCATGTAATTTCTTCCATTCAGGAGTTTTTTACATGAAATATCATTTCTGTACCTGTTTTGACAATAATTATCTGCTGTATGGCTATACGTTGTACAAGTCTCTGATAAATACGGGGATGGATTTTAAATTGTACGTGGTATGTCTGGATAATGAAGTATACAAAAATCTTCAAACATTATCCCTGTCAAATGTAGAATTGATTCCGCTGGCAGAAATTGAAAAAGCAGATCCGGAATATGCGGCAACGGCACAAACCAGGAACAGAATCGAATATATTTTTACGCTCAGCCCGGTTATGCCGTTATACATATTAAAAAAGTATCCGGACATCAATATTCTTGCCTATCTGGATGCAGATTTGTATTTCTATTCCGAACCGGCAGAACTATACCGGATATTAGGCGATCGTTCCTTATTGGTGGTAGAACATGATTTTTACCCGGATCAGGCAGAAAACACAAGCTTGTACGGGAAGTACAATATGGCATTCCAATTGTACCGCAATAATGAACAGGGAATTGCCGGCCTTGCACATTGGAGAAAACAATGTATTGCCTGGTGCTATGATCGTGCGGAAGATGGTAAATTTGCAGATCAGAAATATCTGGAAGATTGGCCTGTAATGTTCCAAGCCGTAGTCGCTCCCAATGATTCCGGTGCAGGTTTGGCACAATGGAATTGCGGAAAACATAAATATGATTTTTCCGGTAAAAAACCGTCAGTAGATGGAAAACCTGTAATCTATTATCATTATCAGGGATGTAAATTAATGAAATGGAATATTCTGCTGGCAACCGGGGTCCCGTACAACCGGTATATCGCCAATCATATTTCCAACTTTTTTTATTCCGTTTATTATCGCGCCTTGAATCAGGCAAAAAAAGAATTGACACAATGTCTTCCTTCCTGCAATCTGCGTTTTATTTATCAATTCCAGCGGGAAAAAGCAACAAATGGAAAAGCGGATAAAAAATTAACATTCCTCCAATATTTTTCCAAGATTCCATTATTTTTTAACGGGATGTTGACATTTTGCGGACGCAGGATTGCGCCTTTGACTTTCAAATTGTTCTACTACAAAAAAGTAAATCATTAAACATCCATCTGCCGGGGAATAATAAGACAGCACAACCGCAAAAAGTCTAACATAAATCACTAAAATCACCTTGATTTTTGCATTGGATGCTGTATAGTAACGGAAATCACTTTAAAACCCAAGAAATAGAAAGGATTATAAAATGAAAATCGGTGCTCTCGATTGCTCGCTCAAAAAACCCCTGCCCGCTACATTGAAAAAATTTCAGGAAATGGGCGTTCAGGGCGTACAGATCTTTACCGCGCCTGAATATCTCCTCTACGGAAAAGAACGGCTGAGCGATATCCGTAAAATGTGCGCAGATTGCGGACTCGTTGTTTCCGCCGTTTGCGGCGATGTCGCCTGGTCACATTTCGGTGTGGAAGCCGAATGGCAGGACCGGATCATGGTGCATGAACGCGTGGTCGATATCGCCTGTCAGCTCGGCACAAAAGTCATCACGACACATATCGGTGTTGTGCCGGATGATGAAGCCGATCCCGTGTTCCAGATGATGGTCAAATCCATCCGCAAAGCAGCAGAAATCTCTGCTGCACAGGGTACTTGCATCGCCGTCGAAACCGGACCGGAAAAAGCGGAAACCTTGCTGAAACTTTTGGAAGCAGTCGACTCCAAAGGTTTGGGTGTCAACCTTGACCCTGCCAACTTGTGGATGGTTTCCCGTGTGGAAGCCGATCATGCGGTTCGCGTTCTTGGTAAATATATTGTTCACACACACGCAAAAGACGGGATCAGCTATTCCGCAGGATCTGCAGCAAAAGTTTACGGTCTGCGTGAAATCGACGGTACTCTGCGTAAAATTGATGAGCCGCGCCCGAAATATGAAGAAGTCGCGCTTGGTGACGGCGGTGTAAAATGGGATGCCTACATTGCCGAACTGAAAAAAATCGGTTACGATGGCTTCCTGACCATTGAACGGGAAGCCGGTGATAATCCGGAAGGCGATATTCAGAAAGCAATCGACTTCCTGAAAGCAAAAATCTGATTGGAGTATCACCCCATGGCAAAAAGCAAAAAACTCAAAGCGGCATTGATCGGATTCGGCGGGATGGGTCATTTCCATTCCACCTGTTATGCGAAACAGAAAAATCTGGAACTGGTAGCGATTTGTGATCAGGATCCGGAATCTTTCAAAAAAACAGAAGAAGAAATCAATATCGGCGCAAGCGGTAAAACAGATCTCAGCAAGATCAAACAGTGTTATTCTTACGAAGAACTGATTAAGACGGTCGAATTCGATGTGCTTGACATCTGTCTGCCCTGTCATCTCCACGCAGAATATGCAATCCGTGCGATGAAGGACAGCTATCATGTGATCTGTGAAAAACCCATGGCACGCCATGGCAAAGATGCAGAGAAGATGATTCAGACTTCCCGGAAAACCGGAAAAAAACTCATGATTGCGCAATGTCTCCGTTTCATGCCCAGTTATCAGTTTATGAAAGAAGCATACGATAATGGTACATATGGAAAACTGCTCCGTTTGGATATGCGCCGTTGCGGTTCTCTCCCGGGGCAGGCATGGTATCGGAATCCCGCACAGAGTGGCGGTGCATTGCTGGACTTGCATTTGCATGATACCGATTATATCAATTATCTGCTGGGCGGCGCACCTGCCAGTGTTCAGACGTTCGGGATCGCACGCGATACCGGCGGTATTGATGATCTGATGACGAATTATGAATATCCGGACGGACCGGTAGTCAACTCTGAAGGTTCCTGGTGCAAAGGGACCTGGCATTGTTCCACGATCGGCGTTTTTGAAAAGGCGACCGTGGAAATTTACGGCACAAACACAGTCAAAGTATTCCGTTTGGACGTAAAAGGTTGTGAAGAAATCAAATTCAAGAAGAGTGAATCCAATCCCTATTTCAATGAAATTGCATATTTTGCAGAATGTATTTTGAAAAATCAGGATCCGGTAAGATGTATGCCGGAAAGCACTCTGACCTCCATACGTATTGCGGAAGCAGAAGAAAAATCTGCCCGCGCAAGGGGTAAGAAAGTTGCTTTGGCGTAAACGCTGAAAAATAAGTGTGTATATGCCGGATAAGCAGGATAGGCCTGACAGGCAGTTAAGTTCATGTCTGTCAGGCTTGTATAAATAACAATATCAGAGGTAATTTCAAAAGTCCGGCAAAATTTGACTGAAACAAGAGTTTTCAGACATTTTTGAAGACTTTTGAAATTGCCTCATCAAAAAAAGAATTGAATATGCCAGCAGAATATCCAACTGTGGTTTTACGATTTGCCAATATTGCAATGTTTCATAAGCAGCAGCTTTGCGGAATTGAGCATATAACAGAAAATACAGATGGAAGTTTAACCGTTACAGTTTCAAACACACCCGATCAACAGATTATTGATCTTGTTTTATGCAGTGGTGGAGCAGTACAAATAATATGCCCTCATGATTTGATAAAAAAAGTAATAAAACAGGCAGAAAATGTTATAAAAGCAAATATGCCGCAAGAGCCAATACGAAAAATTATCAAAAATGGCAGTTACAAAAATCTGCTGAGTTATAAAAAATCAAGAATTATTTATCATGCTACCGTTCTTTTTACCAGGAGATTTTTGTATAGAGGTGACCGGACAATTGATCAAATGATACAGGCGGCACGTTCCGGCAAACAAAATATTGTAGAAGGTGCAAAAGCATCCGGAGTCAGTACCGAAACAGAATTGAGATTGACCGGAGTTGCTCGGGCAAGTTTGGAAGAATTATTGGAAGATTATAACGATTATTTGTTTGTAAATGATTTACCCCAATGGGACAAGGATGATAAAGCCGCAAGAAAGATCCGCCTGTTAGGGAAAAGTAAAAATGAATCTTATGAAACTTATCGGCAGTATTTTGAAGAACGCTCTGCCGGTACTTTTGCCAATATTATGATTTGCCTGCTCCACCAATGTAATTATCTGCTTGACCGGCAGATATCCAGTCAGGAAGCAAACTTTTTGAAAAATGGTGGTCTCAAAGAAAGAATGTACAACGCCAGAATCGAGGGAAAAAGGAAAAACAAACAAGCCGAATAAACCATAGACGGCAGATTTTTTCAACTGCCTATCCCGGCTTATCCGGCTTATTCTGCCTATCAGGCTTATCCGGCTTATTCTGCCTATCCGGCTTATTCAAGCCCGCTTATTTCTTAAAAGTAAACGCGTTTTTGTTGTTTTCCACATTTTTGAAAAATACATCGTTCTTCGTGCGAACCGGGGAATTGTAATAGCCGAAATTGTATTCTTTGAATTCTTTCCCGAATTCCAAATCAATGGTACTTGTCCAGTCATTGCGAAGATGAATACGGGATTTTTTCGCTTCTTTGTGATCGGAAAGGAACATACACGGTCCCCAACCTTTATCATTCTTTTCGTTGGCAGCTTTATCTTTGGTTTTCTGGAAAGGTGATCCATCATAAAGCGCATCATAGAAAATAAAACTGTTTTCTGCTGCGGAAACAGCCTGTACCGTATTACTGGCAGAATATTCTTTGAACGGCGTTTTTACTTTCCGCTGATACACGTTATGGAACTTCACTTTACCATTGATTTTCGCCAGAATGGAAGGCAGACAGGTCGCACTGAATTTTACTCTCTGTACCGGTTCCAATGTGTCATTTGCCACATACACTTTCCCCCAAAGGATCGGGGAATCCGGGCGCATGTAAAAACGGGTAACGATCTTTGCGCCATCAAAATTCATTTTGACCTCGACCCCTTTCTGATCGCCTTCACTCCAGAGAGAAAAATCTTTTTCCTGGAAATTAAGTTTGCGGATGGAAATACCGTTAACGGTCAAATCAAAAGCTCTTGCCTTATCGCAAAACCCGAAGCCGCCGCCGGTGAATCCGAACGATGCCTGCTGCGGTTTATTGCCGACCGGTTTGGATATACTGAGTGCCATGGTATAACGTCCCAATCCGTTGGAATAACTCATATTCCGCCAGAACAATTTGGTATCCGGGCGGTACATGGCACCTTTTTTCAATTCGGTGTTGACGGGACCGGCGGAAAGAACAGCTGCCGCCGCAACTGCCAACAAAGTCAATACACATTTACAGTTCATATTTATTCTCCTTTCCCTGCAAATTTGATAATACCATACATTGTTGTATTATGATGATTGCCCATGGTGAAAGAATTGCCCACGACTTCCTGCGGGACATTCTTTTTGTTACGGACAAGATTGAAATTCCAGGAATCATACACCTGCACCGTTTTACCGAATACGGAGAACGGGATGATGAATTTTGTATACCATTTTCCATTGACAAAAAAGTTTTTAAATTGGAAACCGGAAGCCTTCCAATTCAAATCCATAGGCTGCGGAATAGGCAGCAAACGCTGCATACTGAAAAATTTCCGCCCCACGACATCGAATGCGATCTGATATTTGATCTCTTTATTGAGACCGGGGGAGAAAAAGAGTTCAAAACTGCTGTTATGCCAAATATCTTTCTTGCGATCCGGAGCCGGATCAAATGCGGATTCGGTCAAACCGTACAACGCCTTGTTATCCCATGCCAATTTAACAATGGTGGGATATTTCGGATTTTTTATGCCGGTACGGGGATCCTGCAGCGGCATGACTTTTGCTTTTTTCCAGAAACTTTCGATTGCTTCTTTTTTGACCGAGAACCGTTCGGATGACAGCAAACGGTACACATTATAAGTCGGCGCTTCATAAGACAAACGGTTCCGCATGGTTTGCAAACTTTTTGGCCAGGGCTCTGCAAAAAGCATGTAACGGCGCATTTCCACAGAACCGGGTTTCAGTTTGGATTTTGCCTGTTTCAGCAATTGTTCCAATTTATCCACGATTTGCGGCGGATAAACAGCCATGGAATCTTCCGACGGAACGGCATAATCAATATATGCTTTTTTCATGATCCGGTGAAATTCTTTCAGATACGGCCCGGCTTCCGGTCCATAGAACAGATTCCAGTGTTCATCAATACCGGCATCCACATTCCATGCCGGATTCCATTGACTGCGGCATGCCGCATAGAGAGAATAGTAATAATGCCAGAAATCCTTACCTCCATCCAGGTCAAAAAACATTCCGCCTTTCGGATTGAGATATTTGCCGAAAAGTTTTGGCACATCGCCGACAAATTCCCCGGAAACGGCACGGGCAAATGGATTGGTGCGGGAATTATAAAGCCAGAGCCGCATGATCGGACGGTTGCCAAGTGCGGCATACCAGGTACTGATCAATTTTTCCGACTTTGCCATTTCTTTTTTGTTACGGGTTTTCAAAGGCAATCTGCCGTCACAAAGATTGATCTCTGTATTGTCAGGCAATTGCCATTTTGCCGGATCCGGCGCACATTTTGCATTATAATACGCAAGAATAAATAATTTTTTGCCGGGGAATTCCTGTTTGATCCGTTTTGCCAGATATTGGTAAAATCTGCCGTAGATATTCCGCATAGCACCGTCCGGGTCGGATTCAATATCTTTTTTCGTAATCAAATTCAACTTGCGGACACGGGGATCCGCCATGATCTCATTCAACGGCATATAGGTATCTGCCACACCGAAAGAACAGTATTCATC
>JAFVSW010000058.1 GCA_017503545.1 Lentisphaeria bacterium
AGTGACTCGGAGCGTGACCATTCAGCCGTTCATGGGGCAGATGATGTGTGCAAAGTGCGGTCGGCATTCCCGGTTTCATATTGGCACGGATCATATCCACATAGTACCGATAAATTTCCCAATACCGGGTTTCAACATCAACGATACGCCAGTCCTGCCAGCCGTCCCATTCATCGACGCGCTGATTTTCCCGGTATCTCATAGAGCCGTCAAAGAACAGCATACCGCCGACAAAGTTGACACCGCCGATTTCCACACTGCCGATATTGTCGAGGTAAAACACATTCTTATTCTCGCAGATTTGCTCTTTGAGTTTATTCAGCGTAACCTCAAAAGTCCGTCCCCAGAACTCGTGATTTCCCAGAGAGGTAATCACCGGAATTCCATCCGGAATCAGTTTCGCCCACAAAGCCGACAACAATCGCACCTGTTCCGCACAAACTGTGTCCCCGGTAACAACTACGGCATCGGGCGAAAGGTCGCTCACAAGCCCCGTAACGCTCGCCATAAAAGGAGAAAGCCGTCCGTGGTCGATGATATCCACGACTGCTTCAGACCGGAAATGCAGATCTGACAAACATAAAACTTTCATTGTAAACTTCCTCCTTGCTGTTTCACGGAACGCCAATGTAATATATCACAAATACATATTTTTTCAATCCTCATTTTCTTTTTTACCTCCTTCTCGAAAGTAATAATTTGTAAGTCCGGGAATTTTCCCAAATTGCTTAACTTCACCATCTTTCTGCCAGTGTGTGCCGTCCTCAACAATACATCCGCCGTTATGCTTGCTGTTGGGGCGATGGGAGTTGTAATATTCCACATACGCAGCAATAACGCTCCGGAGAGCATCTCCACTCAAAAAGATGCAGTGCGACAGACACTCGTGCTTTATTTTTCGTACAAACTGCTCTGCATGGAAATTCATCACCGGGGCTCCGGGAGAGATGATTTTCGGCATCATCCCCATTTGAGCAAAGTACCAGTCCACCTCTGCGGTATAACGGCGGTCTCGATCACGGATAAGGAAACGGGCATCTTCTCCAAATGGCGGTTCAGGCCATGCGGTCCAATCCTTTATCATATTTACCACCCATTCCGAGGTGGCGTGATTTGACGTCCCGGCGATAAATACCCTTTGCGTACCGAGGTGAATGAAAAACAAAGTATAAAATGTTTGCAGTCCGCAATTCGTCCACACATCGACAGAAAAAAAGTCGCCTGCCCAGGTTACATTTTCAAAGCGTTTAATAAAATCTTTCCACGGCAGACCTTTTACGATTTTCTGTGAATCCCAGAACCCCATATCGTAAAGCATCTCATACACGACAAAAGCAGGAATATCCTCAAAATACTTTTGCATTTCGTTCCATATCTGCTGCTTATTCCACGATGGATGGTCGTTGATGATGGAACGGAGGATGTCTTCTTTATATTTTAAAGGAATACGCGGATTCGGTGTTTTTTTCGGAAATAAAGTCACATACTTTTTCCCTGCGGACTGCCGGGAATATCTTATAACCTGTGCCGGACTCAAAAGTGATGCTTTATGCCGTGACCTTCCTCGGACACGAGACATTGCAGATGCCATTTCGATTTTCTCCTCTTCTGAAAATTTTAATCTCTCCCGTTCCTCAAAGTACATTCCCCGAAGTATCATATTTTCCAACCGCAGATACTCATTCCGTAACATCAGTTCCGGATCAAGTTCTGCATTGTTGGAAAACTCAACAAGTCGCTTATGCAATTTAATGTACGGATTACGCGGCAATTTTCGGCGGATATGCCCTGTAGTTTGTGTTTTACTGCTCATTGTAAAATCACCCCGGCTCCGTTGGATTCCTTTATGGCTCGCAAAAAATCACGCCACGGCAAACCTTTTTTCAGCCGCTCGGCAGAGGTCGGGATGTGATTTCTGCGGAGTGCGGTGCGGACATGGTGTTCTTTCAGCCCCAAATAACCAATGTTCTGCATCGCACATTTGATGTGCGGAGATCCCCACGTGAGATTTTCCAGAGCCATATCCACAATCAGTTGCTCAATTTCCAAAGGTATCTGATTTGTCTTTGGTGTCGGGGGATTATCCCGGTAATACTCATACCCTTTCATCAAATCCGCAAAACTCATAATCCCGACATCCCGGCGGAAACGTTCTGCGAGTTTCTCTGCTACCCTGCCGAGAATACGGAAATTGTCCGGAGTGATGTCAAGCATCTCGGTGTCATTTTTCGTGAGTCGGCGGTAAAGGATTCTGTTTTCAACAGCGAGATAGTCAGATTCAGCATCCATCTGTGCATTTATATTGATGGCGGTCATGTTTTTTGTGTACTCCCGATAGACACGCAGCTTTTGCCGCTCGCGCAGTTTTTCACGTTCTGTTCTCGGAAGAGCCATGTAAAAGGTCTGTTCTTTTGCCATTTACTTGTTTCCTTTTTTTCGTGGCTGGAAAGGACGGCCTTGCATTTCAGTAATCCCGGCTACTTCCATTCTGATTTTCAAATATTGCGGTGTCAGTGCCATAAGTTCTTTTACCGCATCACGATATTGAAGAGGAACCTTTCGACCTTTAGTCTCCCAATTGCTGTATCTCACCTGGTCCGTTCCCAGCAATGTGGCAATCTGTTGTTGGGACAGTCCAATCTTCCTGCGGAATGCCTGAAGCTCTTCTGCAACGATGTCATCGGCTGTTCTTTGAGTTCGCCTTGCTTGAGTTGGAATTTGGGAGATGTCAGGAACAAGTGGATTAACCTCGGTAGTTGTAAATTCTGCAGGCAAAAAATGAGCAAAAAGCTGTTTGAATTTTATTATGTTTTCCGCATTGGGGCGGGAGCGTCCGTATTCCCAATTTTTGTAGGTTTGTACTGGAATCCCCAAAGCCTCTGCAACAGAACGCACTGCTCTTCCGGAGGCTTGTCTGGCAGTTCGAATTACCAGCATTGGAAGTTCCGGTGATTCACAGATTCTGTATTTGGGTTGCCGTTCCGGAAGTTGTGGAGGCGTTGTTGGTAATGTTTGCTGCTGCGCTTCCGGAAAGTGTTCAAGATATAATGCAAGGTATTTTCTTGCAATTTCTTCTGGCGGTCGGCATTGTCCGTATTCCCAATTCGCATAGTGTTTGGGCTTCGCGGAAAAAAGTCCAGCCATTTGCGGTTGTGTATAGCCGAGTCGCAGTCGCAATTCCCGGAGTTTTTCCTTTGTAATAATAATCTCTTTGAGAATCCTTTTGGCATTGGGCTTTGGCGTTTCCTGCTTTTCGGATTTTTCTTTTTCCGGAGCTGGAAGTTCCTGACCACGCAAGGGCTTTGTCTTTTTGCCGGTGTTTTGAAACAATCCGAGTCCTTGAAGTTTTGTACGCATTTCCGACGCTTTCAGCTGCATCAGTTCTCGTATTGCGTTTTCAATTTCTATTGTCATCCGAGATTTACCAGATTCCCACCGTGCGTATTTGGGGGCTTTTACTCCCAACATTGCAGCAAGAGCATTTTGACTCAATTTGCGGCTCATCCGGAAACTTTTCAGTTCCCCCGGAGTGAGTCTCTGTTGATTGTTACTCTCTGTTCGTGTTTTTTCCTCCCGCCGTGTCAATAATGTGGGACCGTAATCATTTAATTTTTTCAGTCTGATTTCCAGTTCCGCAATCTGCTGTTTCATTTCACGGTTCTCATCCTGCAGCACTTTTACCCAAGTGCCGAGTCGAACAAGAAATTGATTTTCCCGCATTTTTTGATTGTAAATGCGGGTAGCGATGATTTCGATCTCTCGAACAACGTTACTTTTCCCCATATGCTTTTCCTTTCGCTTGTTAAGGGTAAAAAAAAGCGACATCCCCAATGGACGCCGCGACTTTTTGCAATTATCATCGGCTGGATTTTTTAGTCCGATAATAAGCCCTGCCATGCTCTGATGGAAAAGCTGCTCTCAAGTTGCTTTTGTTTTTCCTTTGGAAGTTTTGAAAAAAAATCAAGTCCCGTTGCTTTTTCAACTGCATCTACGGAAACGGCAAATTCCCGTAATGTTTTATCGCTCCCCTCATTCGGCAGTATAAATGCAATCATTTTTTGTGGTGGGGTAAGGTCAAAAATCACCTTGTAATAGTGAGTCGGAACGGTTACCTTATTTGCCCCGATAGTAACTGTTTTTTCCTTTGGGAGAATCGGTCCGGTTACAACAACGATTTTCCGTTCAGTTATGGCAAAAGACCTCACCAATGCCTCTAAATCTTTCCAAATCCCCCGGTTAAAGGCTGGTTTCTGCGGACTCATGTTGCTCATGAAGAAGCTGTCGGCCATTGTTTGCCCAGAAAAGGCCATGTCAGCCGCAGGAGCAAG
>JAFVSW010000003.1 GCA_017503545.1 Lentisphaeria bacterium
AGGACAGGATAACCTTCAATTAAGAGACTCTTTTGTTACCCTTTTTTCAACAAAAATATAAGGAAAAATCAATATTTTTTGATAAAGTGTTGATTTTTAGAACTATTTAACTAAAAAATGTCAAATGGTTTTGACATTAACTCAACTCAGGAAAGGGTACCAAAAATGAAAAGACAAGATTTCACTCTCATAGAATTGTTGGTAGTCATCGCAATTATTGCAATTCTGGCTGGTATGCTGCTCCCTGCTCTCAGCAGTGTAAAAGACAAAGGAAAAAGTATTTCTTGCGCAAATAACTTAAAAACGATCAGCAATTATGCCGCCATGTACAGCAGCGACAATAAAGACTTTTTACTTCCGGCACAATCCGGGAGCAATACTTTTGGCTGGTTCCGGCATATAGCAGCTGCTGGATATGTAAAAGATAATTTCTGGGAAGACAAAACAACAAAAACTGTTTTTCAATTCTGTCCTGCAGATTTGCGTATTGGTAAAGCAGAATTCAATTATACCGACGGGAATAAAATCGTTTTAAGCTATGGCAGCAATGCATTAGTGACTCAGGACACCCAATATGCCGCAGGAACAAATGATAATAAAAAACGCTATAAGCTCCTGACAACCACAAAAGTAAAAAATGCATCCAGAACAATGTATTTTACAGAAATCTCTAACCTGTCAGACAGTTATGTTCCTGATACGACCCCCAACGGCTATGTAAACCATGCGCTGAACCCGTCCGAAAGTTACCATGCGTTCCGCCACAATAAACTGACACAAATCAACACATTGTATGTGACCGGTAATGTTCAGACAAATAACAGAAGAGAGATTCCGCGTAAAACAGTAGCGGGTGACCCAATTGTATTCCCGAGTCCCGCCTATTTCTTCACATACTACTGGGGTAATTATTGGGAACAGCCGACTAATTATAACGGAAATTACTGATCATAAAATCACTTGCAGATTTGAAGAAAAATAAGATCCGGATCGCAGCTTTCGGTGATTCCAATACCGAGTTCAATCACTGGTCGTTCGGCAGAAATTATGTATCCATGCTCGCATGTAATCTTTCCCTTCTTCAACGGTAATCAATTGCGGACATTCCGGCGATAACACACAGGATGCATTAAAACGCATTGACGATGTCTTATGCAGTAATGTACAGGTTGTGATTGCGTCTCTCGACTTAAATGATGCATGCCAGAAACGTGGTGTCGAAACATTCCGCAATGATTACCGCAAGTTTACCGCCTTATCGGGGAAAATATCCTTTCCGCAAGCCCGGAAGACAGACGGGAAGATTTTGATGCTCCGGGGAACGATCTGATCCGGCGGCTGAATGTGATGCTCGCACAACGTCCACGCCCCGCAATCAACGGGGATAATATCACGCCTCTTGCTTGAATGACTCAATATGCCGTACGGATGGCACGGGAATAATCCGATTCTTTTTCCGTATATTGATTGATGTTACGCCGTGCTTTCAACTGGTCAAACGTTTCCCCGCGACGATGAAATAAATACCCGAGTTCAAACAATAATTCATCCGAATAACCATTGAGTAAAAGACGGAAATCATTCACAAACCCTGGATCCAATACGCGCAGAATGGGCGAAAGACTGGTCGTGCAATTCCGGGTCAGACTGTTGTAATACCGCGGATGGGACTGCAATTGGTTTGCCCCATGGAGAACACCAAGCAGAATCCGGCGGACCTGTTCTTCTGATGCATTCGTGCGATACAAATACAATTCTTCTTTCCGGTGATTTGTACGGAGTTTAAACAAATCATTTTCTGTTCCAAGAACCATCAGTAATTCATATTGTTTATAAATACCGGGGAGAAATCCCTGTTCCGCCCCGACCGGCAGACGGGTCTCCATGGAAACAACCAGATATCGCCCGTCGGCAAAACCGAATGACAGCATGGTATGGGCGATCGGCTGCAAACCATCCCAATGGGATAAAGCCACATCCACGGTCCGGACATCCTCCGGTTTAAATGTCATATTGGTATAATGTGCATCATAATCATCCGTCGTCCGGTAATAAAAATCCCGTATATTGTGAACCGTGACCAAACCATTCTTATGAAAAACAGCAAACGGTTTCTCTGTCCACGGCGTCTGCCATTTCACATTTGCAAAAGATTTTTGCGGTGTAAGCAGCAAGAAATAAGTGGCAATCAACAGTTCCAGACAAAGCAGCAGAAATGTGAATTTACGGTAACGGTATCCGGCAATCAGAATTCCGGCTGCCAGCACAAGCCATCCCCAGAAAAGCAGAATATTCTGATTGCTTAAATTGTAATAAACCACACCGGCACACCAAACGGCAAACACGCCACAGAATGGCAACAATAAGAATCGCAGGATAAGAGAATATAAACGTTTGATTACAGGGTTCATTTTTATGCTC
>JAFVSW010000059.1 GCA_017503545.1 Lentisphaeria bacterium
GTTTCCATAGTAGTTTTGCTGATACAGTATATTTTATGCTGTATCGGTTTTTTTATAAAAGTTAAAAAGAATCTGTTGGAGTCCGTGGGGATGGCTTCCGGATCCATGCAGACGGTTGAGTGCTGCCATGGTCCGGAAAGAATCCCCACGGACCATAGACAGTAAGTTTTTCCCTTTTTTGGTAAAAAACGAAAAATGCGTAAAATGGTGCTGTAATCGCTGACGATTGATTATCCGGGTTCTTGATGGGGTCAACACCTCCCGTTGATCTACGGGGTGTTTCCGGACGATTTGTTACGTCGCATAATATATATTATGTTAAGTCGAATATATGGGACAGTGGGGATATGTTAATTTATAGTTCATTATCTATCAATATATTACAAAATGTGAATTGGTGATTGTTAATAACTTATTGATAATTATTCACCGTTATTGGCAGATGTTGACATCATAAAGTCACAGATGGCAAAATCGGCATATTCCGAAAAAACAGGTACGCTGTTGTCTCTCCATTCCGATGTAAAAATGCCAGGGGAAATATAAAATAATATGGATGGTATGGATGGTAAAATTGGCGTACCGGAGAATCGGATACCCCCTTCGTCCGATCGTCCCCATGAGAAAATCAGGTAAGGGGAATATCTTATCAGATGGATTATTTGATACTGAAATAATAGGATGATCAAGTTCGGGACACGGCGATACGATCCGGATAATACGGGAAAAATGGTTCATCTTTTTTAAATAATAATAAGAACAGGACTTGATAATTTAAAGGGGCAGGTGTATAGTACAGAATGATAAAAATGATGAATGAAAGGATCGAACTGTATGCCGTTACTGGAAGTACGTGATTTGACCATAGAATTTCTCAATGGTGGAAAATATACCCAGGCAGTATCCGGAATCAATTTTCAACTGAATGAAGGCGAACTGCTTGCGTTGGTTGGAGAAAGCGGTTGTGGAAAAAGTATCAGTTGTTTGTCTCTGGCACGACTGCTGCCCTGCCCGCCAGGTAAAATATCCCGCGGTCAGATCTTATTGAAACGGAAGAATAACGGTGAAGTTATTGATGTTTTACAATTAAAGGAATCGGAATTGCGCAATATTCGGGGCAGTGAGATTTCTTATATTTTTCAGGAACCCGGCATGAGTTTGAATCCGGTGTTCCGGATCGGAGATCAGATTGCAGAAGCGTTGAAACTGCATCGTCCCGAAATTACGGATCGAAAGTCAGAAGTCATTGCGTTATTGGAACATGTAGGGATTTCTGATGCAAAGAACAGAGTTAATCGTTATCCCCATGAATTATCCGGCGGTATGCAGCAGCGTGTGATGATTGCCATGGCGTTGGCAAGTAATCCATCCATTCTGATCGCAGATGAACCGACAACGGCGTTGGATGTAACGATCCAGGCACAGATTTTGGATTTGATCGCGGCATTGCAAAAAGAACGAAAAATGTCCGTAATCCTTGTAACACATAACCTTGGTATTGTTGCACAATTAGCAGATCGGGTTGCAGTGATGTATGCCGGGCAGATTGTGGAAACGGCTCCGGTGGAGGATTTGTTATATCATCCGGTTCACCCGTATACCCGTGCGCTGATTGCAGCTATTCCGGTATTGAATGCTCCGGATGAACGACTTCAAACGATTCGGGGCATGGTCCCTGCCCCGGAAAACTTCAGTACAGGCTGCCGTTTTTATGAACGTTGTGATTATGCTTCGACATTACCGGATTCGGAACAATGCCGCTGCCGGGAACAGTGTCCGGCGTTATCCGAAATGGGAAATGGGCATTTCTGTGCCTGTCATTTTTATGAACGGATATCCAAGGATAAAACAGGATCCTGACCATGCAGAGACAAGAGAACGAACAGCATTTTCCATTGACTGCATTGATTATCATATTGGTATTCATAGTTTTGGCGTCACTTTTACTGATGTCAGTCCGCAGTGCATTACCCCCCTCCCCTATCGAAAAAAAAGATACCGATGTATTAAAAATCGAAAAAAATGTGGAGATGGAGCCGGTTTATTTTTACCCGACAGCATTGCAAAACAATCCGCAAAGAGACACGATTATGATACCGCCGGACTTTGGTACAATGGTGGTAAAAAGCATGGATCATTATGACATAAAGGAATATGATAAAGCGGAAGATTTACTGAGGACCCTGCATTTATTTTATCCGAAATCGGCATTGGTTGCTCATTTGCTCGGCAATACATTGTTTGCAAAAAAACAATTTAAGGAAGCTGAATATTTTTATATGACATCGTTACGGTTGAGTAATGCGAATAATCCTCTTTTATATAATAATCTGGCGATGAGTCTGGCAATGCAGGGGAATTATAACGGGGCGATCATAAATATGAAAAAAGCAATTTCATATGGAAAAGATATTTTACCGAAAGCAGAATGGAATCTTGCCGCCTTGTATTTGCGTGCCGGAAGAAAAGAAGATTCCTTGAAATTATTTCTTTCCCTGCTGCATAAGACGCCGGCAGATCATCTGAAAGATATTGCGTGGGATCCCGTTTTTGAACCGCTTTTTCTGAATGATGAAGTAAAGAAAATCTTAAAAGATAAAACGGGAAAGGATCACAGACCATGAGCCGGATACATTTGTTGACAGAAGAAGTATGCAACCGGATTGCAGCCGGGGAAGTGGTGGAACGTCCATCTTCCGTTGTAAAAGAACTGGTGGAAAATTCTTTGGATGCCGGGGCAAGAAAGATTTCCGTTTCCGTGGAAAAGGCGGGGCAGAAATCCATCGCGGTCCGTGACAATGGGGAAGGCATGGATGCCGATGATGCTTTGTTGTGTTTGGAATCCCACGCCACAAGTAAGATCAAAAAAGAAGAAGATATTTTTGCAATCACATCATTCGGATTCCGTGGGGAAGCATTGCCGAGTATTGCTTCTGTGTCCCGGTTTCAAATCCGGACAAGACGCCGGGATGCTCAGGAAGGAACGGAGGTCACAGTTAATGGCGGGACGATGGTTGCGACGAAGCCGGTGGGATGTGCGCCGGGGACGGAAGTTACTGTTAAAGATTTGTTTTTCAATATTCCCGCCCGGCGTAAATTTATGCGTTCCACGGCAACAGAAGAACGACATATTCTGGAATGTATCACCAATATTTCATTATCCAATCCAGATGTGGCATTTGAATTGAAACTGGACAACCGGATTGCGATATCTTCTCCGGCAGCACCGGATTTGACGCCGCGTATCCGTGAATTATTCGGTAAAAGTTGTGCGGATGCATTGATTCCGGTGATTTATTCTGAATATGGTATTCAAGTGGAAGGGTATATTTCCCGTCGAGATTTTACGCGCAATACCAGAAATGAACAACGGACCTTTGTCAATGGCCGTTGTGTCGAAGCGTTGGCAATCTATAAAGGAATCCGGGAAGGATACGGTCCAATGCTGGAAAAAGGGCGGTATCCCGTTGCCATTCTTTTTATTACGATCAATCCGGGGGAAGTGGATGTGAATGTACACCCTGCAAAACGGGAAGTCCGTTTCCGGCATGAATATGAATTGACGGCGGTGATCCGTTCTGCAATTGCAAAAGCTCTCCGGGAACATAACCCAGTGACTGGATTCCAAGCGCAAGTTCCGGAAAACGAAACGGCAACAGCGGATGAATCATCAACAGCAATCAAATCCTCGTCCAAAGTTTATAATGATTTCCGCCCTGCCCCGGCACCGGAAGATACGCATTTGATTCAAAGTAATTTGACGGTGGATGAAATTCTGATGAATTGTCTGGTGGAATATCGTCCGGGAATCATGCGGGTATTTCCGGAACGGCAGCCGAATAACATTTCTGCTCCGTCACCGATAACCGGAAGTGCCGCACCGGCAGGTGGTGGAATGGAAGAAAAACCGGCAGGCGAACTCCCGGATCTTCTCCCGCCGGAAATTCCGGAAGAAACTGCGCCAGAAGATGTTCCGTTTCAATTGGAACAAGAGGAAGCAAAACCCCATTATCCCAGTATGACCGGGGATTTACAGATTCTGGGGACCTTGGAAAATTCTTATATTATCGGTACAATCCCCAACGGGATGGTATTGATCGATCAACATGCAGCCCATGAGCGGATTTTATATGAGCAGATTTTACGCGGGATCAACGGGGTGAATTGTCAGAAACTGCTTTTACCCATAACGATAGATGTATCCCGTGCGGATATGCTTTTTGTGACCCGTAATGCCGCGGAGTTTGAACATTTGGGATTTGAAATCGAGCCTTTTGGAACAAATACGTTGAAATTGAACGGGATCCCGGCGGCAATCAAGCAAAATAATGCCGGCGGTGTGTTTCAGGATATTCTTTCCCGGCTGACAGCGGACAATACCACACAGAAAAATGTAGCAGAACGCATTGCCCGTGCTGCTTGTAAAGCAGCGGTCAAAGCCCATGAAATATTGACGAAGGAAGAATGTGTTGCATTGGTCAAAGAACTGGCGAAATGTGAATTGCCGTTTTCCTGTCCCCATGGACGCCCCACCATATTAAACATTTCACTTTCTGAAGTGGAACGCCGCTTCGGGAGAAAATAAAGGAGTATATAATACCATGTATGACTTTTACCGATTAGCCTGTGCCAGTCCCGTTCTCCGGGTAGCTGATATCCCGTATAATGTCAGTGAGATCATACGTTGTGCCCGTCTTGCGGAAGCAGAGGGAGCAGACCTTGTTTTGTTTCCGGAACTGAGTGTTACCGGAGCAACCTGCGGAGATCTTTTTCATCAACCGTATTTTCTGCAGGAAGCATGGAATGGTGTACAACGTATTGCCGCGGAATTTAAGGATTCTGCCATGATCCTGATTGCCGGAGTGCCGGTTCTGCATAAAAATAATGTATATAATTGTGCCGCAGTAATTCAGAAAAATAATATTACGCTGACGCCCGCCGGAAAAGCGGATCGTCATTTTGCAGACGGGACGGCGTTGATCGTCAATGAGACTGAAACTGCGTTTGCTTCGGTATTTGCAGTGGAAGATGAACCGAACTTTACGTTCGGAATTGAAATCGGAGATGAATGGAAGTCCATTTCTGCTCCGGGTCTTGAAATGATCGAACAAGGTGTATCTGTGATTTGCAATCCGTCAAAAGGTAATTTCATTGCAAAGCAGGCGGAATTGAAACGGCAAACGTTCCGGAACCGTTCGGAATTGGGACATGTTGTTTATCTATCCGCTGCATCCGGCGTTCAGGAATCCACTACCGATTTTGTGTGTGACGGACAGCTTTTGATTGCGGAAGATGGTATACTCAAAGAACATGGCCGTTATTCGGCAAACAGTGAGATTCTGTATGCGGATGTGGATCTTACGGCATTGCAATATCAGAAACTCAAAAACAAACCTGATTTATCTGCAACGCTTTATAATGATCAATATGTTATGTTGCAACACCCCGGCAAAAAAAATAACGATCTGAAATACCGGGAAATCGATTCCCATCCGTTCCTTTGTAAAAACGATGGGGAATGTGAAGATATTTTCCGTATTCAAACTGCCGGATTGGCAAAACGGCTGGAAGTCACCGGGTCTGTGAAAGCGGTCCTCGGATTATCCGGCGGGTTGGATTCTACGCTTGCCATGCTTGTTTGTGCAGAAACATTTACTATGCTTGGACGGGATATGCATGATATTCTGACACTGACATTGCCCGGGTTCGGCACAACAAAACGGACAAAAGGAAATGCAGAAAAAATGGCAGAAGCTCTTGGCGCAGAATTGCGTACCGTGGATATCAAAGCTGCCTGTCTGCAACATTTTCAGGATATCGGACATGATCCTGCCGATCATACTGTGACCTATGAAAATACCCAGGCGCGGGAACGGACACAAATTCTGATGGATGTGGCAAACCGGGAACGCGGTTTATTGATCGGAACCGGTGATTTGTCTGAAATTGCATTGGGATGGTGTACTTATAATGCCGACCATATGTCCATGTATTCTGTCAACCCTGGCATTCCGAAAACATTGGTACGTCAATTGGTGGAATGGTATGCCAATACCAAAGCGAAAGATGAATTAAAGGCAATTCTGCTTGATGTTCTGGCAACTCCGGTCTCACCGGAATTACTCCCCGGCGATGCGGATGGCGGGATTCAGCAGAAAACAGAATCCATTCTTGGCGCATATGAACTGCATGACTTTTATTTGTATCAATTTATAAAGTACGGAGCATCGCCGGAAAAAATATTGAAACTGGCATTGAAAACATTCGGTACGGCATATCCGGAAGAAGAAATACGCAGGACCTTACAGTTATTCTTCCGCCGCTTCTTTACACAGCAGTTCAAACGTTCCTGTATGCCTGACGGACCGCAAACCACGGAAATTTCTTTATCGCCCCGAACAAGTTGGCAAATGCCTTCCGATGCTGTAGCATCTGTTTGGCTGAATAAACTGGAGAAATAAGATCATGGATGGGCAAGAAGTTATTTTACTGAAAGATGTTCTGGATACATTTTTTTCTGAAGACATTTTGAAAGAAATGTTTAATGAAAAACTGTACCGTGAAGTTTTATGTGACTACTGGAAATACAGTATGTTTGTGATCTTCTGGATCGGGTGTAATATCGGCAGTTTTCTGAATGTCTGTATTTACCGTTTGCCGTTGGGAATGAGTTTATGCAGACCCAAAAGCCATTGTCCGAAGTGCGGTCATAAATTAAGCTGGTACGAAAATATTCCGATCTTCAGTTATTTGTTCCTGCTTGCGGCATGTAAGGATTGCGGACAGCGTATTTCCCCGCGCTACATTATTGTTGAATTTATAACAGGGGTTTTGTTTGCAGCAGTTTATCTTAAAATTGTTTTCTGTAAATTGCCTCTGACCTCCATGCTGTTATTCTTTTATCTGTTTTCCGTGCTTCTCTCGGCGGCGTTTACGGATTGCGATTTACGGGTGATCCCCAATAAACTGACCATTCCTGCAATGGTCGTGATTCCAGCCTATTTTCTGCTGCATAACGGAATATATCCGTTTCAACCGGATTGGAAATCATTTTCCATATGTCTGGCAAATATGGCAGGAACGGCACTTGTTATGTCCGCATTTACCATTGGCGGAAAAAAGATTTTCAAACGGGATGTTTTCGGATGGGGTGATGTGAAATATCTTGTTGTCACCGCCGGTGCATTGGGATGGTTTGCCACTTTGCTGATTCTGCTTTTTGCATCCGTTACCGCCATGATTTACATGCCGATCTATTGGATCTTCCGCCCGAAACGCAAAAAAAGAGGTTTTCCGTTTGCACCGTTTATGACGGTTTATGCATTCGGGTGGATTTTGTTCAATCAATACGCCATACCGTTTATCAAAAAAATCATGAATTGCTATCCCGGATAATATGAGAACCTGTTTATATCTTACTTTTCTTGTTGTTTCAGCCTTGATTTTCTGCGGCTGCAGTCGTTCGATTGTAATTCCCGACGAAGGAGCAAATCATCTTGTTGTCCCTTCCGTAACCGATAAACATGGTCATAAATTATTGGATTTAAGCAATCGGGTGGATCGGATAATATACCATAATTTTTATATTCAAAATCCGCAGGATGACCGATTCCGTGTTTATATGTCACGCAATAAAGGGGATTATGCAGAATGGCTGGTAATGCCGCCGGCGATTGATTTTGAATTTTCCTGTCATGCTCTGCGGGAACGCCAGAAAGAGATTTATAACACAGTTGATGATTTGCATATGGTTTATAAAAAGATATGGCGTAAACATCCATATTCCTTCGCCTTTGACTCCAAAGTGATCTTTTGGAATGGCGTCAAGGTAATCCGTTTTCAGGAAAAAGGAAGAAATCCCCGGGATGGCA
>JAFVSW010000060.1 GCA_017503545.1 Lentisphaeria bacterium
ACCGGAAAAACTCAAACCGGTTCTGCTCAATTTGTTGCTGAATTGGCAACGGCATTGGTGAAAAACGATTTGCCCCGGTTCCGTAAAGCCATGGAAGTGTTTTTTGCCGGGATTCCGTACCCGGTACATAAGAAAAATGAGGCTACATTCCAAGGAATTTTCTTTTCCATGTTCCGCTTGCTTGGATATTATATTGATGCCGAATCGATGACCAATGACGGCAGAATTGATGCCGTCGTCAGAACGGAGAAAGCGATCTTTTTGTTTGAGTTCAAATTAGATAATGATCCGACGGCATTGGATCAGATCAAAGCAAAGGAATATTTCCGGAAATATCTGTTGGATCAACGGGATATTTATATTATTGGAGTCAACTTTGATTCAGACAAGGGCAATCTTATCGGCTGGAACGATGAATTGCTGTCCAAGGACAATGTCTGAAGAAGAATACGTTGCTATCAAAACAGATTGTCGAACAACAATATTTTCTTGAAATTGAATTAATATGGTGTAATTATGCTGAAAAAAATCCTCTTTATTATTGTCGCTTTTGCATTTTTTCTTGTCCCGTGGATTTGGAGTCCTGCCCGTGATTGGGCGCCGGGTCTCGCTGTTCTTGCCGGAATCCTGTTTTCTGTTTTCTGGGGAAATCCTTTTGTACAATATACATCCAAAATCACATCCAATTTGTTGGGTGCGACCATTGTCGGTATGGGATTCGGTATGAACTTGATCGCGGTCTTGCGGTCCGGAGCAAATGGATTCCTGTATACATTTATCGGGATTGCATTGGGGATAGGACTTGGTGCCTTGCTGGGAAAACTATTGAAAGTCTCCAAAAATGCGGCGTATCTGGTCAGCGTGGGAACCTCTATTTGCGGAGGAAGTGCCATTGCGGCAGCGGCTCCGGTATTGAAGGCGAAACCCCATGATATTGCGCTGGCATCGGCGACGGTTTTTCTGTTGAATGCCATTGCGCTTTGGATTTTTCCGATCATCGGTACTGCGTTGGGATTGGATCAAGTCCAGTTCGGTTTCTGGGCGGCGTTGGGGATCCATGATACCAGTTCTGTTGTCGGAGCCTCGATGGCTTATGGGGAGGAAGCGTTGGAAGTCGGGACAACGGTCAAACTTGCCCGAGCGTTATGGATTGTACCGGTTACATTATTTCTGAGTTTCTTTGTTGCAGAGAAAGAGGAAGGGGAAAATAAGAAATTCAAACTGCGTATTCCGTGGTTTATTCCCTGGTTTCTGGCGGCATCGGCATTTGTCACATTTTTGCCGCGATTGCTCCCTGTGACATCAGACGTTGTAAGTATATGCGGCGGATTTGTCAAAAATCTTTCCAAATTCCTGATGATTACGACTCTGTTTCTGATCGGTTCCAATTTGAATAAAGATAAATTGAAAGAATTGGGATTGCGCCCGGTAATCCAGGGGATCATTCTCTGGCTGATTCTTGCTACATTATGGGGCGCAGCGATTTATTTCAAGATCATCCAATGTGTGAAGTAATGGATATCCGATCCCGGGAGTTTCCACCCGCATGGAAGGTGAATTCTCCTGACGGACCATGGAATATACCGTGACGGTCATAATACCCCAACGCATCCGGAGATGGAATACATTCCACACGCAACGTTTCGCCTTTCGGAATAAAAATGCGTTGGAAACCAGCCAATTCCAAGTGCGGCCGCTGAATGGGACAGTTCATGGCAGTCAGATAAAATTGTACCACTTCCTCTCCATCCGCATTGCCTGTATTGGTGACATCCACCGATAGTGTTTTGCCATTCCACATCAAATTGGAGTATGAGAATGTGGTATAACTCAAGCCGAATCCGAACGGCAGCAGCGGGGCAGCAGTCTGATCCACATAATCCGGACGTTCTTCCAACGTATTGTAATACAAAGGCAGCTGTCCCTCGCAGCGGGGCAGAGAAACCGGAAGACGTCCGGCAGGATTGTATTTCCCGAATAATGTTTCCGCAATGGCTGTCCCCCCGGCTTCACCCGGATACCATGCAAGCAGCACGGCGGCAGCATGTTCCAATAATTTGGTCATAATCAAAGGCCGTCCCAGGATCGGGACTGCAATGACCGGTTTTCCTGTTTTGCAGAGCAAGTCGAACAATTCCAATTGAACGCCGGAGAAATGCAAGGTTGCGCGATCGGTTCCTTCCCCGCTTTCTTTTTCTGATTCTTCGGGAGAAAGGATTTCTGCGACTGCGGCTCCGGTGGCGGTCCGTTTTGTTCCGCTGCCATATTTTGTACTGGAACCGCCGGGAACAAAGACAATGACATCAGCATGTTCTGCCGTTTGCAATGCTTCTGCGAAACCGCTGCGGTCATGTTTACGGATGGAACAGCCATGGGCATAAAGAATTTCCACATTTTCCTGTTGTGCGAGTTCTCTCATGCCGGAAAGAATGGTGGCAACGCTCCCTTCCAATTGCGGTGCGGTGTAGTCCCCCAGCTGATTCATGACATTATCCGCGTTGGGGCCGATCACGGCGACTTTCCGGACATTTTTCAGCGGCAGGACACCGTTATTTTTGAGAAGTGTGAGACATTTCCGGGAGGCATTCAATGCAATCTGCCGATTGTCAGCAGAATGTAATACTTTGACCGGATCACTGCCGGGATAGGGATTTTCAAACAGTCCCAATTGGAATTTGAGTTTCAATACTCTGCCAACAGCAAGATCCAGATTTTCTTCTGAAATCAACCCCAGATTCAGCGCATCCGTCAGATTTTTCGCCTGATTTTCCCAACCTCCGTTATCTACATCACACCCGGCTTTCAAGGCGGTTGCTGCCGCTTCGGCAGGAGTGCGGCAAATCCGCTGATAGACCAGACGGGGAATCGCACCCCGGTCGGATACCACAAATCCATCAAAGCCCATCTGTTCGCGGAGGACTTCCGTCAAATAGTAATGACTACCCGTCACCGCTTCGCCATCCACCGCATTATAGGAGCTCATCACCGATCTTGCACCGGCAGCGATACCCCGGCGGAACGGGCGGAGTTGACCGTTGAACATTTCCACCGGTCCAGCGTGTGCCGGGCCATGATTATGCCCGCCTTCCGGTGAACCGTGTCCGCAGAAATGTTTCAACGTGGGGACGATCCCCTCTGCTTGCAATCCGGCAAGATAAGACTCCACATAAAGAGCAGTAAGTTCCGGATCTTCGGCATAATTTTCTTCACAGCGCGACCAGCGGATATCACGGATCACATCCAGTACCGGACCGTGTGTTGCCTGTACTCCGGCGGCGGCACATTCCCTGCCGACCACATGGCCGATCTGTTTCATCAAATTGTGATCCCACATGGCTCCCAAACCGATCCCGGTGGGAAATACGGTACTGCCCAAAGCCATCATGCCGTGAGAGGCTTCTTCCATGATGTAAAGTGGAATATGCAGACGGGATTTTTCGTACACAAATTTCTGGAATGTCTGAACCGCTTTCCGCATGTTATCCGGTGTGACACCATTATCCCAATTGATCTGAGTCCACCAATCCGCCCGCAACAAAACGGACATAGTACCAGGGATCCATTTTTCTGAAAAATTGGAAAAACGTTCTGTAAAACAGAATTCATCTCCCTGCCGGGTATAACTGCGGAAGCCATCCATTTTGACGAGCTGTCCGATTTTTTCTTCCACCGTCATTCTGGCGAGCAGATCTGCGGTCCGTTCTTCCGGCGATTTTTGTATATCCTGATATGGCAACATATTATAATATCCCTACATTAGAGCGGATTCCTGTGAAACCATTATTCAACAGAACAATCAGGGCTTTGCATCAACTTGTGCCTGCCCTTTTTTGCCGATGATGGAAGCACTGCCCTGCGCACCCACATGACCATCCACATAAGTGACATTGATCTTTTTGGAATGGGGGAATGTGAAACGTCCCCAGGTGGCATTCAATTTAAATTTTGCATCATCAAAACTTTGTGATACGATCCCTTCCACCAGGGTGGATGTATCATATCGCTGCAAGCCGTCAGTGAACAGGATTTTTCTTGCCGGATACTTGATGGACGTTGTTTTGATACAGGAAACAGGCTTTCCGTTTTTGTCCGCCGTTCCCGCATTATTGGGCATGAAAACACCATTGCAGGAATAGTTATTGAATTTATACAACTGTTTCGCATCATCATTTGACATGTTTGCAAAATATTCATTGTGAGGAATATTGCTTTGTCCGGCGCAATAAAAAACACTTTGTGCGGTTCCCGGTTTGGGGGCATATCCTTTTACCCACAGTAAAACCGACCATCCGGCAGTCGCCGTAACATCAATATCCGGATATGTGATATTGATTTGCGCCCATCCGAACAGCTGATCCTGTGAATCGTTGGCATAAGAAAGTTTCATCTGCCCGATCTGCTTGAGATTGCTCATGCAGTTGGCAGACTTTGCATGTTTTTTGGTTTCTCCCAATGCAGGGAGGAGCATCCCCGCAAGAATCGCGATAATGGCGATCACAACGAGCAATTCGATCAGGGTGAACAAGGTCTTTCTGGTCTTTCCGGGGGTAAAATGTTTTTTAGACATAGTGAGCCTCCAATTATTTTTTGGTTATTTTAAGTATTTGTTTGATTACTTCTTCCCGGAAATTTACGGCACGTGCCGGATCATGGGGGTAAACAACGGCAATCTCATGCAAGGTTTTCCTGATGAATGCCGCAACCTCTTTTTCCTGCGGAGTCCCTTTGGCAAGCAATTCCAGTTCTTTGAGATAACGGATGTCATTCATCCCGGTCCGCAACAATTCCAAACGGATGGAAGGAACCATGCTGTATCCGGTATCGTAAGCCACACCGCCCTCGGGAGCGCGGCGGAAATCCAATGCGGGGAGCTGTTCAAAGAATTGGTACAAGCTGACGTAATCGCTTCCGGAATAAGCGGCTTTCCATGGGAGGATCCGGTTATAATTCTGAAGATCCTGGCGCATACTGGTTCCGCAGGCATACATACTGGAAATTTTGCCCTTCTGACTCGCAAAATGAGCCGGCTTTCTCATTTGTTGTTTCTCGCCGAAAATGTGCTGACCGAAGATCCAGTTATCCACAAGGTGGTTGATGTCGTCGTAATAATGCCGTTCCCCGTTTGTCATGGTCAAATGGATTCCGGGGACAGCCTTTTTGGCTTCCTCAAAGACTTTTTTGACTTCTGCACGAGAGAATTTTTTTGGATTGGGTTCATCAAAGACTTCCACCGTATACCGGTTGCGCTGGACGCCGTTCTGCTGCATGACATCATCCATATATTGCAGCCATGTGCGCCATGCCTTCCAGTATTCCGGGGTATCGTATTGGAATTGTTTTTTCACGTGGACCCGTTTCCAGATATCGTAACAGCTGTATCCGGCAAAAACGGGCGGGATCTTACCGGTATTCTTTACATTCTGTGCGATGTAACGGATATGGGGAATGAGATATTCTGCCGGTTTGCGTTCTTTGATGGAGCCATCGGCATTGAAGGTACAGTTGAAATGCCAGGGCGTGATCATGTACATGACATAATCATATTTTTTCATGAATTCCAACTGATGATCTGTATAAACGGTCCGGAATCCATTGAGAGGGAATGTGGAAGGTTCCCGCAAAGCAAAGGGCAACACTTCCAGTGTGATATCCACTGTTTTGGAATCATCTTTCACATCATAACCGGACCTGCCGGGAAGATGACGGGATTTGATAAAACGTCCGCTGCTCAAAGGCGTTACCAGAAGTTTTCCGGTATAAATGCCCGGCTGCAGATCATGACAATCGAACTGCAAATAAATCAATCCTGCCTGTTTCGGAGGTACGGGAACACTGGAGACACCAGTCAGTTCATCCAGGATATCATAACGTTTTCCGGCGTTGGATTGATTGCTGTCCCGGAAGGCGACCCCGCGGCGGAGAGTATAATTTTTCTTTCCGAGAATGATACCATTTTTCTGTTTCAAACCGGGCGCAGGCATGGTAAACTCGTTCCATGTTTTCAACCGTTCCCAGCCGCGGATCAAACGGACCTGATATTCTTCAAACTGATTGGTCATATTGGCAAGAGCAAACACGGCACTTGTCTGTTCATTGATGGCGGCTTTGATATGGAGCTTCGTTACGGGAGAATTCAATTCTTCCGGCAGGAAAGGTATGGCAGGATCGGTTGTCAGCGGAATGTTGGTGATAATGAATTTTTCTTTGGAAAGTTTTTCCATCCGGTCCAGTTCAATATACTGTTCCAACATACTGACCGCCTTGCCGGGAGCATTCCGGTCTATGGCTTCCGCCTGTTTGCGAATACCCGGAGAAAGTTTTGCGATGGCTTTATCCAGATAGGGATTCAGACTTTCAACAAAGAGATAGCCCCAGTTTGCGGTATCGGAAAACATCCCGTTGGGGAACGCAAAACAGGAATTATCTTTCAGCGCATGACCGGCAAGCCGGTTGCCTCTTGTGTAGTCGATCGCCGTTACGTGATCTGCAACATGGCGTTCCCGGCAGATATTGAACCGTAATAATGTACCGGGCGCAGGGGCTTTTTTCCAACCGATTGTTTTGAAAGGAACATGCACAAGTACATTCCAACCATCTTTGCGAAGTGTGACCCTGGAACTCCAGGTATGGTATTTGTCGGGCAGCATACGGACACCATTCCCGGTCCAACGTCCGGAGCCGGCAGCCGTGACCAATTGCATAAAACGTCCACCCCACGGGCGTGCATCAATAAAGATCTCAGCTACATCATCCTGCCATACGCCATTGCCGTTCTGTTTACATTTTGCCCGGGGCGCACCGCCGGAAAATGCAAGATCAAAATACAAACCGTCTTCTTTATAATACACTTTTCCGGTTGCCGGATACCGTGCCGGTTTATCTTCCCGCAAATCTTTGAAATCGACAATATTTGCGGCATTGGCAACACCTTTTCCGGCAATGATGACACTTTTTTCACGGGTGGTATCGATTTTGGCTTTTATTACAGTTTTCTGCAAGATGGACGGCTTGTTTTTCACTTCCCGGATTTTGATTTTATCAATCAGAATATAATCGCCGGGTTTTTCCGTAAAATTGGCAGCCGCGGAATCATTGCCCCAGAACTGGAGTTCCAAAGCGGCATGAGTCGCTTTCGGAGAAGTCTTGAATGTGCCGGTGTAAACGGTCCAGTCCTTCTGCAGTTTGATCACATGCAGACTTGCTTTTTTCTTTTTATGATAGTTTTTACCATATTCGCGGACATTGAACATAGCTTTGTTGCCTTTGCCCTTGACTTCCACCGAAAAATGATAAGTGCAATCCGGTTTGACCGCAAAACCGGGTGTCTTTTTATCGCCGCCCATGAGAACGCCCAATGCGTAAGAACGGCGTCCGTTTTTCGGTGTACTGTATTTCTTCAGTTCCAGCTTGAGACAGTGATTCCAGGTGTAATCTTCTACGAATTGTGTCAATGTCCCGATTTTTGTATCTTCACAGATCCGGAATTCAGACGACAACGGTTTTTTATTGATATCCGGGTCTTTGATCAGATTTTGAGCGGTAAGAGTCATACCGGAAAGACAACCGAAAAGTAATGCAGAAATCATTTTTTTCATTTTATTTCTCCAAACAGTTAAAGTTAAAACAGAATTTGACCAAATCTTCAATTTTTGCTTCAGCCAGACATTCCACGGTGTCAGCGGCTCCGTAATAAATCTTTGCTGTTCCATCCGGTTCTGCAACCAATCCTCCGGGGAAAATTACGCCGCCGCGGAATCCATCCAGTTCATACTCCATTTCCGGAACAAGCAATGGTTTTTTGGCAAGGGCAATAATCTTTGCCGGATTTTCCAGATCGAGCAGCATGACACCGCCATAATAACCAAAGATCCAATCCCGCTGCCAGGCAGCAAAAGGTTTTTCCTGCTTTTCTACACCATGGATCAGGGTCAACCAGCCATAAGGTGTCTTGATCGGTGGAGCACCGGGGCCGATCTTGAGATCGGCGTAGGGTACGTCTTGTGTACTCAATACCAGTTCCGATTCGCCCCAATGGATCAGATCCGGAGAACGGGAGAGCCAGATGGAATGGTGTCTGCCGCAAGCAAGGAACGGGCGTTCCAGACGGATATATTCCCCGTTGATCTTTTCCGGAAAGAGAACCATATTCCGGTTTTCCGGCAGGGATATGGATTTGATATCAAAGTGTCTGAAATCTTCTGTAACAGCAATTCCTCCGCGGACACCGGCATTGCTGTCGATTGCAAAACAAACGCCGTACTGACCATTGCCGAAATCGGTTATTCTGGGATCATAAACGCGGTTGATCCCGTTACCGGAAAGAGAAAATACGCTTTCTGGGATAACGACCCAATTTATTCCGTCCTTACTGAATGCGGCACCGAGATTGGTTTTCGGGGTGGTATTATCGGAGATACCGGCATAAAAGTCGGCAAAATCCTGTTTGCAAAAACCGTAATCGTTACGGAAGAGCATTACATAGCCGTCACGGTAACGGCTGATTCCGGCGTTGAAAGTCAATGCGCTGTCATAAGGAATTTGCTTGCAGGAAAGAGCGATTCCTTTCCGTTTGATAAATTCCGGCGTTTTGTATGCCTCAATGCTCATATCAATTCCTTTCTGCTTTGAAATGCCGTTTCATGTATTTGCAATTTTGTGGGAAACTTGATCGTCTGATAACCGGAAAAATTCGGATTTCGTACCGATTGGATCAACAATCTTGCTGCTGTTTTTGCTGCTGTTGTCCGGGAATAGTCGATGGAGGTGATCGCCGGGATTCCAGGAGGAATCTTCATACTTTTGCCAATGTTGTCATAACAGACCAATTGATAATCCCGTCCGCAGACAAGCCCGTGTTCACTGCATAGTTGAATCAGTTCACATGTCATAAAACCGCTGCAAGTCAGGATGAGTTTTCCGGGAATATCGGGAAGATTTTTCAGTACATACTGTCGTAATTCCAATTCAGAAAAAGAAATGAGTTGTATTTGATTTTCTGAGAAACCATGTTTTTTTGCATAAAATTCAAACGCCCGCGCTCTTGCCATACCATTTGCATGTTCGTTGCAATAAATCAGGATTCCGGGAACTTTTTCTTCTTTGGCATAAGAAAAAAGTGGATTCATTGCCGCGGAATGATCAGGGATGACCTGAGAAAAAGGCAAATCAATTTCGTATTCACCGCGATACAGAACGATTGGCAGTTCCAGTTTACGGAGGATTTTTTCGGTGGTTGCATCAATGTAACTGGTTGAGATCAGAATTCCGTCAAAATCGGCAAACATCTCTTCTTGCTGATTGAGAAAATCGGAATAGAAAACCATGCGGTAATCACAATTTTCCGCTTTGAAATAAGAAATTGCAGCTTCCGGAAATACATCAAGCCAGATATTCCGGGCGTAATTATCGGAATGTGCCACCGCATCAGCAATCCCGAGCAGCAAGCGTTTCCCTCTGACAATATTTTTCTGTACAAAGTTACCGCTGCCATTTACCCGGATAATGATGGATTCCTTTTCCAGTATATCCAATGCCCGGTTGGCTGTCATCATACAAACGTTATATTGTTCCGCCAATTCGCGTGCAGAAGGCAGCGGAGATCCGGGTCCAAGTTTCCGGCTCCGGATCTTTTTTCGTAAAGCATCTGCAATGTAACGGCTTTTCATTTTTGGAATCATTCTGTTTCGCATATCTTTTAAGCTCTTTTCTGTAAAATATACAACCGTATTGTTTTTATTACAATACATATATATTAAAACAATTTCAAGTTAATGTGTATAAAAGATATATGAATAAATGACCTATATAAAATCTATCTACATTTCTGACAGGTCGGCGGAGCCTGCTGTTTTATCAGGCAGAGTTTTATGGGGATCCGTTGCAGCCAACGGTTATGGCGGATAAAATGATTGCGGACGCAACTGGTTTCTGTTGAAAATTGTTGCGTCCGCGTATGGTTTGACTTTATGAATGTTTCAGCCGCAATGTCGGGAGTATTTTTATATTCGAAACGGTATCGGGCGGCATCGGCATTTGCCACATTATGGGGAACAGCGATTTATTTCAAGATCATCCCATGTGTGAAATAAACCGCTGTTGAATCGTACCGGACATTAAAGAAGTTCCGGTACGGTTTCCCACTTGCCGGAAACGGCAGAACGATCGATTGCATCGGTAATGATAGCTGTCATTGCTGCACTTTCTACGGAACAGGCGGGTGTTCCATCATCCAGTACCGCATCTACAAAATTCTGGATCATCGGGAGATGCCAGTTGGGGAGATTACCTTTTTGCCCGGTTACAGAATCTTCCAGGACCTTATTCACGTTAGGAGTGATGAGACGGATCGGTTGATTGTAATGAGGAGGGCATTGCGGGAAAACGATTCTGCCTTTGCTGCATGAGAAAGAATAGGCATGGTTCAGCGGCACATGTTGGGCAGTGAAATTCAGAAGAATCGTAACCTGTTTTCCGCCGGGAAAACGGAGAATGATATTTTGCATATCCTCAATGTCATATTCTGCGACATTTTCGCAATTGAATGAGCTTGCTGCACAGAAAACAGCTTCCGGATTTCCGAAAAGTTTCTGCGCCATGTTGATGAGATAGAAACCGAAACTGTGTTCCGGATTTGCTCCCACCGATTTCAATAACGGATGTTTGCCCGGATTGAAATAGCCTTCTTCATCCTGCATCCAAGCTCCTAACAGTTCACCGGCAACGCCATCATTCAGGAGTTGCTCCAAAGTGCGGAACTGATTGGTAAAGAGGCGGTAATTGGAACAGGCTGTTTTGAGATGCGGGGCGTTTTTGACCGCGCGGACGGCATCCTGACATTCCGCGGCATTGATACCGAGAGGTTTTTCGCAGAAAACGTGTTTTCCGGCAGCAAGGGCGCGTTTGAGCATATCCACATGAAATGTGTGCGGCGTTGCGATATAAACGGCATCGGCACCGGATTTTTCCAAGGCTTCATCCAAATCGTCGAATGTCAAATTGACTTGATATTTATCCGCCAGTTCCTGCGTGCGTGTTCTGCGTTTTGAACCGCAAATCGCGGTCAATTTTGAACGGTCAGCCGTGACCAAAGCCGGTGCAACGCGCGTTTTTGCGATATTCCCCGGACCCACCAGAAGCCATTTCAATACTTTTTCTGCCATAAGTAACTCTGTTGTTATGAATTGTTTGAAAAGAAAAAGCGGAAAAAGCTTGAAACTAGTTTTTTCCGCTTAACAGTTATATCAAATATTCCTTATTGCCAGACTTGATCTGTAAACGATCAGCCGCAGTGGAAATATTCTTCCACCAGAGCCAGGATTTTCGCCTGATCGTTGCCGATGTCTGCACGCAGAGTGCGGTCATTGAAGGCTTTGAGTTCTGCAATGATACCATCGATCATAGCCGGAGCAAAAACATTTTCCGCTTCGTAAATTGCACGCTGTTCGGCGAGACAATCGGCGGAAGCTGCACAGCTGTCCGGCAGAACGCTCAAGGTTTCCAGGATGCTGCGGTTTTCATCTTTATGAATGTTGACATTCACGTATGTTTTAGCAGCGACGTCGAGAGCATTTTCACATTCAAAACCGTAACGGGCGGCAACGGCGATACCAGCGAGGAGCAGATAAACGTTTGCAGAACCGTCGGGAGAACGCATTTCAACCGTCTGTTTCTGTGTGGTGTCATACTGTGCAGAGGGTTCGCCCGGGATTGCCTGACTGCAAAGGTCTTTCTTGCTTGTCCATCCCAGGGGAACGCGAACCAGAACGGAACGGTTGCGGTCGCCCCAGCAGACGTTTGTGGGGGCTTCCTGATGGGGTACGAGACGGAAGTAAGAAGTCGGGTTGGTGTTGCCGAATGCGGTAAGGGAGGGAGCCAACTGCATCAAACCGGAGATGGCGCGTTTTGCATCATCGGAAAGGACGCCGTCTTTCAGCATCTGGTTGAGACCGTCCTTCATGACGCGGAAATGGACATGGAGACCGGAACCGGCTTTACCGACCGTGATTTTCGGTGCGAAAGTGACATCGAGACCATTCTGATAAGCGAGATTGCGGATGATCCATTTTGCGATGGTGAGCTGTTCGGCGGCTTCTTCGGCATTGACGGGGAGAAATTCGATTTCGTTCTGTTCGTAGATTTTGCCGTCAAGAGTAAAGTTACCGACTTCGGAGTGACCGTATTTGATATTGCCGCCTGCTTTTGCGATATAGTTCATGCAAAGCTGACGGAATTCGCCGAATTTTGCATAGGGAGCGGATTCGTGATAACCTTTCTGGTCAACTGCCTGATAAACGGCTTCATCGGGAGCGATCACATAATATTCCAGTTCGCCCATAGCCTGAAATTCTCTGCCGGTGGATTTGCGGAATGCTTCACATGCCTTATGGAGTGTGTATTCCGGAGAACTTGCCAACGGTTCGCCATCCTTATTGAAGAATGCGCAAAGGAAGTTGATTGTGGGCAGTTCACAGAAAGGATCCATATATGCGGTACGGAATTTGGGAACGACATACAGGTCACTGTTGTTTGCTTCGATGAATTTGAAAAGGCTGGAGCCGTCTACGCGTTCGCCGCAGGAGAGGATTTCTTCCAGATAAGCCAGATTGTTGATAACGAAGTTCAGGGTTTTCAGTCTGCCATCACCGGCGGGATACTGAAAATTGACGTGGCGGATTTCATTTTTGACGATGTAGTCAACGATATCACGTTTCGTGAAATCTTTCGGATTTTTGCCGATTTCAGCGGCAATACTGCGGATGCTGTAATTCAATTCCATTTTCTTTACCTCTTCTTGTTGAAATTATATTCTATTAAAATAAACCCGAAACGGCAGATTGTCAAGAAAAATATTATCTTTTTTTTAAAAAAATACACATTGAAAACTGCAAATTGTTCCATATTTGATTTGACAAACTGTAACAACAGTATATATTATGCGTGAATAAAGTGCGCTAATTTTGCACTAATAATGATTGTGAAGGTGTGATTTATGAGACGGTCATCCATTGAACCGAAACATTTTGCGTTGACGGAGTTTTTCCGGGAACAAATTCTTTCCGGAAAAATCCAGCAAGGTGAACGTTTGCCATCGGATGAAATGCTGGCAAAGGAATATGGAATCAATAAACGTACGGTTGCGGCAGGGCTTGCCAAACTGGTTTCTGAAGGTTTGATCAACCGTGCGCCGGGGCGTGGTTCGGTGGTGATCCGGCAGAATGTCATTTTCCGTAAGAATAATGTAGTTGGCTGTATTGCAAATAGTTCGGGGGAAGTTTATTCTCCTATGGAAACGGAGCTTACGACGCAGATTATGCGGAAAGGTTTTTACCCCATGTGGGTTCCGGAGAGTTTATACCGGGTTGCGACATCCACGCCGCGTCACCCTCTGTTTTTTCAGTTTACGGAACGTTTTATTGACGATATGCCTTATGGTTTATTGATTCATGGAGAACGTTTCATGCCGTTTGATATGCTGGAACGGAACCGGTCGAAATTTGATCGTCTTGTTTTTATCTGCGATTATTTGCATACAAAAAAAATGAAAGCAAAATATGTGCTGATCGATTACAAGGCGGCGGCAAAGAAAGCGATCCGCTATTTGATGCGCAATGGACACCGGAAGGTTACGCTGCTTACGACGGCACGGCTTTTGCCGGGAATGACGCCGCAGGAATGTTATCATAATGCAATTTGCGAAGTCTGCCGGGAATACGGTATGGAATATGATGCGGAAATACCGGATTTATTGTGGAAAAATACCGATCCGGTTCCGGTATTCCGCATGATACGCCGTCGCAAGATCACTGCCGCATTGCTTGCGTTTGACTCTGTGGTGTGGATATACCGCAATGCAATGGAGACGGCTCATTTACGTATTCCGGAAGATTTATCCGTGATCGGTCTGTATGATACCAACAGTTATAATGAACCGATCACGACATTGAACATTCAGGAACGGAAAATTGCCGGTTATGCAACGGAAATGTTGTTTGAAGAAAGTCGTGATATTCATGAGATTTATGTGGAACCGCAATTGATCGAACGGGAATCCGTCCGTTCGATTTGATATACTATTTTTTTTGAACAGAAAGGCATTAAGAAATGAAAAATCTTTTTCCCGAAAATCAAGTCAATTACGTACTCCGTATGTATTTGCCCTATTGGAACTACGATAAGATCCTTGCAGATATTATCTCGTTCTGCCAGGAAACCGGAACAAAGGATGTACTGCTTTTTACTGATGCACAGCACATGGTTTGGAATCAGTTGACCATGGAAGAAGCCCGGCACGAAGCCGCGACCATCTCCCGTGCAGTAAAAGATTTGAAACCGTATGGGATCCGTGTGGGGATCAACTCATCTTATAACATGCTGATGTCCCGTTTCGATCACCGCAAACACAATCCTCAGTATAAACATTGGGCAACGTTTGCAGATGGAACTTGTGAAAAACGCATCCCCTGTCTGCTGGATCCGGCATTGGAAGATTATCTGCATGAATTTTACAGTTTGCTCGCTGGAACCGGGGCGGAATACATCTTTATTGACGATGACCACCGTTACATCTTCAGCGGTCGTAACAATACCTGGGGGTGTATGTGCGATTTGCATTTGTCCGAATTTTCCAAAGTCACCGGCAATACCTGGACACGGGAAACACTGCAACATGCCCTGTTCAATGATCAAACCGTCCGCAGACAATGGATCGTGTTTCTGAGAAAACGATTGGATGAACTGGCAATTGTGATCGAAAAGGCAGTCCATTCTGTCAATCCGGAAGTGAAAGTCGGTCAGATGGTGACAAGTCTTCATGATTCCGCCGTGTATAACTACGACGTTCCGACCATATCCAGATTGTTCCAGCCGGAAGGGAAAGTGCTGCTCCGCCCCTGTATCGGACCGTATTGCGACCGTGACCGTTTACAGATCATTCCCGGGTTGTTCTATATGGAGATTACCGGACACATTATGGGCGACACGGCGGAATATACGCCGGAAATCGAAACAACACCCTTCACCCGCTTTTCCAAGAGTATGGAAGTGGTTCGTTTCCATATCAGTCAGGCAATCGTCAACCGGATGCCGAATCCGCTGCTTTCCGTATGCGGTTATGTGGGGAATTCACCCTATTATGAACCGGAATTTGCAAAAATGCTCAAACGGGAACGTCCGTTTTTTGAAGGTTTGCTGAAGATTGCGCCGGAACGGTCCACGAAAAAAGGGATCGGAATGCGTTTCTCCTCCCGTTCTGTGCTTGAAACACCGGTGAATAAACAGAAAGTGAGCGATTATTTCTGGCCGGCATTTGTCCTGAATGATTTTCTGGGCAACAGCGGCTTTGCGACGACTTACAATGAATCACCGGTCACATTCCTGGCTGGGGATGTCGTGTACACACTTACCGACGATGAAATCAAAGGTTATCTGAAGAAGAATCTGATCCTTGATGCTTCCGCGGCAACGGCATTTATCACACGCGGTTATCAGAAAGAAATCGGCTGCCGGATCGTTCCGATGAACGGTCAGTTTGGTGCCGAATATTTCAAGGATGAAGAATTCTGCGGCAAATATGCGGGTTCTTACGTACCGTTGAAAGATACACCGATCCAGGACGTGCAGAAGATTGTGGATGCAGACCCGACAGTGCGTGTCATTACGGCAATTACGGATCATGACCGGAATGAGATTTGCCCGGCATTGACCCTGTTTGAAAATTCACTTGGGGGTAAAGTGGCAGTTATGTCATTGAATGTTAATTCTGCCATCATGGATCTCCGGCATTTTATTTCCTATGAAAAACAGCACACCATGCGTCAGATTCTGAATTGGATGGATCCGGCATCGGTTCCTGTTTTTGTGGAAGATCCCAAATGTTTTGCAGCGCAGTATTTTGATAACGGCAAACAGGTATTCTGTGGATTTGCCAATACGTCTTATGACGTGGCGGAAGAAATCACGGTATCCTTTGCGGATTCTGCACTTGACCTGGCAAACGCCTGTTATCTGGACCGTGACGGTAGTTTGAAGCCATTGTCGGAAATCGGGGAATATCTGCCGGAAACACGTCAGTGGAAGATCCGCCGTAATTTGAGTGTATTCCATTATTTTGCTTTGCAAATTCCCAAAAAATAATAAAATAAGGTGTTCATTATGAAAAAGATGTTGTGTATGCTTCTTCTCGCCGCAGTTGCCGGTCTGTTTGCCCGGGAATTGAAAAAAGACAATTATGCAAAAAAAGGCACTTGCAGCTGGCAGGCTCCATCCTACTGGGCTGGAAAACTTTCTCTTAAAGATGTGGACGGAAAAAAATGTCTGTATCTGGAATCCGGCGTCCGTAATAAAAATGAATTTTTCGGGCGTGCATTGGCAACCAATGTCCGTGGCGTTTCCTATTATCCGGGTATGAAGATCCGTATCAAGCTCACGGCAAAAGGAACCGGTGAATTTTCAAGTGGTATTCTTGTTTACAGTTTCAGCAGCGGAGTCCCCCAATATAACGTTGGCGGCAAGGTGCAGTTGACCGGTGAATTCAAAGATTATGAGTTTACTTGTACGTTGAAAGAACAGCATCGTATGGTCCTGCCCTATCTTGAAATCCGCCCGCAGGGTGGGAATCTCACGGTATCCTCTTTCCATATGGAAAGTTTGGAAAGTAAAAACTCGCTCAAGGCGGAAAACACGATCCTGATTGTAGAATCCGGAAAAAAAGTTCCTGCGATCACATTCCGCACGGACCTGAAAAATACGGATATGGTGATTTCCAAAAAATATGGAACGAAAGTCGAGTATATCAAAACGCGAAGCGATGCCGACGGCAAGATTACTTATGAACCGGGTATCCTCAAGGATGGCATTTGGGAGATTGCAGTATCGGCGGATGGCGGTGCTGTGGCAAAAACCGTTGTTGATGTACGGGATAAAACTTCCTTTGCCGCAATGGATGCACTTGCCAAAAAAGCACGTAACAGTAAAAAAATGCACGTGCTTTTCCTGGGTGACTCCCTGACCGATTTTTATCGCGGTGAAAATTATGTGGACCGGGTCAGTTTCTGGATGAATAAATATGCGCCGGGCAAATTCACATTCCGCAATGCCGGAATCGGCGGGGATTTCCTCAAACGTATGGATGACCGTATGAACGGGGAATTGCGCAACCGTAACTGGGCATGGCGTCAGAAGGATTATAAAGGTATTTTCAAAGAAAAATATGATTTGATTTTCCTGTTCCTGGGGCATAACGATACCCGCGCACGGCGGAAAGATGGATTTTCCAAACAGGAAACCCCGCCGGCATTGCAGCAGAAATGCCTTAAATCCATTTTTGAGATCCTGACTAAAAACTGCCCGGGAGCAAAAATCGTCCTGATTGCTCCGTCACCCTCTGATGAAGCCCTGTTCCTTGCACGTGACAAAAAATTGAAAAAAGGTGTGAACATGGTCATGTACGGCAAAAAAGAATTTGTGGATCTTTATGATGCAGAAAACAGAAAATTCTGCAAAGAACATAATCTGGATTATGTAGATGTCCTTACTGCCATGCGTAACGCACCGGTCTTGAAAGATCTGTATGTTTCGGACGGGATCCATTTGAGTCCGGCTGGACAGCGTGTGATCACGGCGGAACTTCTCCGCTATCTGTGCAAATAAACGTATCGTTTCCGATACAATAGAAAAAGCCCCCGGCAAATCCATCCGATCATGGTTTGCCGGGGGCTTTCCGGTATATTTTTTATTTCAAGAGGCAATTTCAAAAGTCTTCAAAAATGCCTGAAAACTCTTGTTGAGATCTGAAAACGGAGCGTTTGAGGCTTGTCCGCCGTAGCCTTGGCGAAGGTGGATGGTTATTTTCCACGCCTTGTCACGGCATAGCCGTTAGGCGACGCCGGAACAAACTACCATTTTCATCTCTTCAACAATCCTTTTTCAGTCAAATTTTGCCGGACTTTTGAAATTACCTCTCAATTCAAACGTGAATTTTTCCGGTTCATTTTTGGAGAAAGTGGCTATAAAACGGTTGTCGCCGTATACTGTGACCGGCGCTTCTGCGTAGGTCTTGCATCCGCAGCGTTCTGCCAGAGTCCGCACCTGCTGCCATTGGAGACAGGGCAATACGCTGTAATAATTTTTGCCCCATTGGATCATGGCGGGAGAACCATCAGGCAGTGTGGCATGGATTTGGAAATCCGTACCGGAAGGCGTGACAGCCGGCAGCGGGCAGGATGGCAATTCGACAGCACCGGTAAAGCCGTTTTTATATTCGATCATACCGGGCGGGAAAGTCGTTCCTGTCGGTTTGAGTGTGAGACCGGGGACATCATCCAGATAGGTGAAGAATTTGCATACATCCAGATTTTTATATTTTTCGGGAATTTCCGGACAATCGCAGAAGATGATCAATTTATACCGAGAAAGATCGATCTTATCCAGATCACACATCCGGTAAATTTCGCTGATACATCCGGAAAGGGTGATTTCACGCTGAAAATTCTTTTGTGCATTAAACAAATGCGAGGTTTCTGTGTGGCGGAAGAAGGACTGTTCATCGACAACAATCAAGATATCCGCAATGGATTTATGCGGTCTTTCCCGGACTTCAGCCGCTTTCTGTTCCACATTGGTGATGATTTCCCGTACATAATCGGAATCATACCACCCGCCGCCCAGGTCCATCCACCAGAAACCGGCATCGGCAGAAAGATTTTTTGCCATTTCCCGGTAAAGAACAGCTGCGGTACATTCCTGGGGGATACGCCATGCCGCTTCGGCGGAAAGATACGTGCGGATATCCAGTTCATCCACCCAAATCTTTTTTAATCCTACGGATTTTGCGGGGACGATGAACCCACCGCTTTCCCCGGCAGCCCGGCGGGTATAGGAAGTCGGAGCCGCCAGAAAATCGATATACGGGGAATTGAGCAGTTGATCAATATTAAGCCACCCGGTATAGGCGGAATTTTCACATTCCAGAATGTAACCGTAAAATACGGAGGTAATGAGTTCGGGATTTCTGTCTTTTACTGTTTTGCAGAAAAATTCAGCTGTTGCTGCATTCAAATCAGAGGTGAAACGTTCCAGATCCATTACTTTGCTGTCCTGCGGACGTTTCCGCAAAAAGGCATCCACGTTGTCATAGACCAATCTCCGTTCCGCAGTGAGTGGAATTTCGGTATTACCCCAGACTTTCAGCATTTTTTCTTCGGAACCATATTTCTTTTTACCCCATTGTACAAACGCATTCTGGAATATCCGGCTGAAATCGCCGTAATGAGTTTTGCCGAATCGTCCCCACATACAGGTTTCGCCACTGGTTCCGTATGCAATATGATATCCGATGACTTGTTTGCCATACGGTTTTGCTTCAATATGTTCCATCAATTTTACCAGGGCTTTTGCCGCATCTTTTTTCCATACTTCGGAAGCAAAACTCTGATTGGAGAACATCCCGCCCACGTTGGGACGTTTGTTTTTTCCCATGTAATATCCCTCCGGTGCATCATACCCGAGAATGTCATGTTCCAAAGTGCCGACACGGGGGCGAATGTATTCGGGATCATTATTACCGCCTTCAAAAACCAGCAATTCTTCCGGGTGATTTTTCTGCCATTCGACAGGCGCATTGAGTTTGACACGGGGGATGAACAGGGCATCCGGCACAGCTTCAAAGAGTTTATCCAACGTGCGGTCGGTGAGGGTATAATCGTATTGATCTTCGCCCACCCAGCCATTGAAAAGGATACAGGTATGGAGTTTGATTCCGGTTTTCTGCATGGCAGCATGATAAGAGGCGAATTTGTCATAATCACCGCCGAATTCAATGAGTGTTCCATCATCATCAAAACGGGGCGGATCGTTTTCAAATCCGAGTCTGGACCAGAATATGGAATTTTTTTTCAAATCGACTTTCATAATAATAACCTTTTCCTGATGATTGAGGCAATTTCAAAAGTCTTCAAAAATGCCTGAAAACTCTTGTTGAGATCTGAAAACGGAGCGTTTGAGGCTTGTCCGCCGTAGCCTTGGCGAAGGTGGATGGTTATTTCCCACGCCTTGTCGCGGCATAGCCGTATGGCG
>JAFVSW010000004.1 GCA_017503545.1 Lentisphaeria bacterium
CTCCTAATAATATTTGTTTATACATATTTCAGACCGGGGAGCAGCATCCCCAACTGATCCTGAGATCCGCTGATCGCAACGGTTCCGGGCGGGTTTTCCACACAGAAAAGAAGTCTTGCCAACTCTTCCCGGTTTCCGACGGGGATCTGAGTCTGCCACAGTTCAATGGCTTTCTTCCGGGAACTGGTCGCCATACCGCACTTGTCATTGAACTCCATGGAGGGTTCGATCGACATCACGATCACGGAACCGGGACAGAGGGTATTTACAGAAGGTTGATCCAGCCAGCCGCCGCAGAGTTCCACGCGGTACGGGATCCGACATTCTTTTCGCAGGGATGTGGTGGAACGGGCGGGCAGTCCGGCCCCGGGGATCCGTTTGCTCACCACGAGTTCGATGCCCAGTTCTTTGCAGAACGCTTCTTTGGCGGGCGTGAAGCCATCGGTATTGACGAAAAAGATATCGGGCTTCAATTCCCGGACTTCATTCTCAAAATCCATGATCCCGCTGCCGGAACTGATCCAGGCATCTTTCACACAACGCAATGCTTTCACCATGTAAAGACGTTCCGCATTGTTGTTGATGGTCCTGCGACCTTTGAGACCCCAGATCGTTTCATCGGACCCCAAGCCCACATACAAATCACCGTAACTTGCGGCTTCCTCAAAAAACGCCACATGCCCGGAGTGCAGCATGTCATAACATCCTGACACAAAGACTTTTTTCTTCATACAGCAATGACTCCTTTCTTCAAAATAATATTCCCATATTTGCGAGTTTCACCCGTTTGAACGATCACATACGCCTTCTTTGCTTCTTCATAAAATGCAAAGCGTTCCAGGCTGGCAATGCGGACCGGCAGAATATTTTCACAGGCAGACAATAACTCCGGATCGACCGTATCGCCGGGGACCGGCTGCATCATCATAACGGGCGCATCAACATAGGTATCCAGTTCGATCAGCGGCAGGATCGCTTTCAACAATTCAGTTGCCGGGATCCCATCCGCCCGGAGGACCTCCGGTCCCAACGTATATGCGGGGAAATGAGCATCCGCCAGAACGATCGTATCGCCATGGCCCATTTCACAGAGAGCCTTCAAAAGATCCGGCGAGATCAAGGGAGAAATATTCTTCAACATGTTTGTGTCCTCCTGACTTTTATTGATGATCTTTCAGCCATGCCAACGTTATTTTCGTTCCTTCCAAACGGGTATACGGCAGATCGGGAGCTTCGGTATAGGTGGTCCGCAAATCGTTTTCGAATGTCGTTGTCATATTGGTCAAACGATAACTTGTCATGGGGAAACGGATATTGAATATTTTCAGAAAATCCCCGACGATGGCGGCGGACTTCACGATCCAGAAAGGAACTGTCCTGATGCGGATCCCACACAAGTCGCCGATTTCTTTTGCCCACTCATTGATGGGGGACGCAGGACGGTCACCAAGATAAAATATTTTTCCTTTTACATTGTTCCAATCTGATTTCAGCAGCAGTGTTTCCACCTGATAAATCAAATTTCCGACAAATCCGAATGTCTTTGTAGCCGCACGATTTCCCCCGATATTGAAATAACGATGTCCAAGGATCATTTTGAAAAAGTTATTGTACGGTGCGCCAAACCACGGTCCCCAAATGGATGTGGGACGGACGATCACATATTCGAAAGGTAAATCACCGCAGGAACGCAAATACTGTTCTCCGATCTTTTTACTTTCGCCATAGAAATTGATCGTTTCGTAATCGTTCTCATCAACCGGATTGCGTCTTGCGCAGACCAGCTGGGTTGAAGTGAAAACAACGCGTTTGGCACTGGCAACCTTGCGCAGAGCATTCACCATATTTTCTACACCCACAGTATTTGACTTGTAATCATCCAGTGTCTTACCGTAAAGGTCCGTGCGAGCTGCCAGATGTACCACATAATCGGGTGCGAATTTCGTGATCGCCGTTTCCAACTTCGCGTAATCAAGAATATCCACATTTTCCCAATACTTCTGATGATCGGAATTCTGTGGCGCATTCCAATCAATATTCAAAACTTCATCGCCCTTGTTGACGAAATGCTCTACCATGTTTGTCCCGATGAAACCGGAACCGCCTGTGATCAGGATTTTCATAAGTCACCTCTGATTTTATCTGTTATTCGTAATTATCGATTGTTTCTTTTCCACAATCTCAATACTGCGGCAAAAATAAATGAAGCAAATGGATATGAAATATTTGCAAACAAAATGATTCCTTTCTTTACAGGATGGAGTGCCCGTGCATTCAACATTTTGAAAAAATCTTTTCCTACGATTGCCTTGTATTCTTCCGTTGTCACCAAATGACGCACGATTGCCTGATACAGCGCATCACCCTTCCATTTCTCAAGGTGAAGCTGTCCGGGAAAACGGGTATTCAAACGGTGAATGGCATTCAGCCATTGATCCAATGATTTCCGGTTGAATGAAAGAGTATAAGAAGAATCATTGCCTCGGAAATAATGGTAATATGCCCGTGGACAACATGCAACGCGTTTGCACTTCAATAATGTTTGCGTGACGCGTAAAAGATCTTCGCCATAACAAAGATCGTCCGGCACGTCTATATCTTCCGCAATGACATGTTCGCGCCGGAATAATTTTGTGGGAAGTGCAACATAAAGATTGGGATCCAAAAGCAGATCTTTCATATTTTGATACACCTGCACTGGGAAATCTTTTATCGGACCATTGCCGTCATCCGGGACAAATGCACAGTAAACAAGATCCGCATCCTGTTGTATTGCAGCCCGGTACATGTCTTCATACATTTCCGGTTCGACCCAATCATCAGAATCGCAATGGATTATATAATCACCGACAGCATGTGCGATTCCGGTTTTTCGGGCAGAAACAAGTCCCTTATTCTTTTCATGATGAATGATTTTGACCTGATCTTTGCGCTCCGGATATTCAGCAAGCACCTGTTCCAGAACCGCCATACTGTTATCCTGCGTACAATCATTGACAAAGATGAATTCTATCCCCTCTTTCATGGTCTGTTCAAAGAGGGAACGGGCACAGCGGGCGATATATTTTTCAACCCCATACACAGGGATGCAAACAGAAAGA
>JAFVSW010000005.1 GCA_017503545.1 Lentisphaeria bacterium
AGCAGTTCCCGGAATTTTCAAGCTCAAAGGAGATCTGATTCTATGGCATAAACCGTCGAAGAGGCTAAAAAAAATTGCTCCGGACTGAATGAATGGTTCAGCCGGAGCAGTTTTTATCAGCAGATCAGAGGAAAATTATTTTTCCAATTCTTTTGACATTTCTTTCAGTTTTTTCAAATCCAGTTTACCGCTGCCGAGCATGGGCAGAGATTCCGTTTTGAAAAAGTCATCCGCTTTGGGAATCCAGATATTGGGCAATCCTTTGGCTTTCAATGCTGCAATGACAGCCGGGACATCAAAGTCATCCGCTGTGTAGAAGACCGTGAGACGTTCGCCTTTCTGACGGTCCGTTCTGTCTGTGACTGCGATTTCCCGTTTATCAGCGGGCGGGCGGACACCGGTAATAGCATCTTCCACACCTTCATGGGGAACCATTTCGCCGCCGATCTTACTGAAACGGCTGGCGCGTCCGGTGATGTAGATATAGCCGTCGATATCCATTTTTGCAATATCGCCGGTATCGTAGTAATTGTTGAGAATAGCGGCAGCGGTCAATTCGGGTTCGTTGAGATAACCTTTCATGACGGAACCGGCACGAACCTGCATTTTACCTTCATGACCGGGTTCGACTTCCACACCGGTTTCCGGGTCAACAATGCGGACATGGATACCAGGCAGGGCGCATCCGATACTGCCCGGGTGATCGGCTTTTGTTCCCAAGGTATAAATGGAGTTGTTCAGATTGACAGCCACGATCGGGGACAATTCTGTACAGCCGAACCCTTCGATAATATCGCGTCCGGTAAGTTTACGATAGCGGTCTGCCAATTCCGTACGGAGTTTTTCCGCCCCGGTGATACAGAGACGCAAGGATTTGAAGTCATCCGGCTGTGCCTTCTTCATATACATCTGAAGGAAGGTGGGGGTGGAAGCCAGAATTGTGATTTTGTAATCACGGATAGAGTGTACGATGACTTCTGCATCAAGCGGGTTTGCAGAATAGGCTACAGGCATACCGTGACTTGCCGGCAATGCAAAACAGACGGTGAAACCGAATGAATGGAACATAGGCAGGTTCCCCGCAACACGATCGCTGGAAGTCCAATCCACCACACGGAGGAACGCTTGGATATTGCAATTGATATTGCGCTGTGTCAACATGACCGCTTTCGGTCTGCCGGTGGATCCGGAAGAGAAGACCAGAACCGCCTGATGGTGCATGTTGAAGCATGACAGCGGAGCGATGGTGCGGACGAGAGAACGGGACGGGAGAATGATATTCAGAAGAATGGCTTTGAGTTTATCTGCTTTTGTGATGGTGGGGACCAAATCTTCCAGGCAAACCATTTCCGGAATTTCAAATTTTACCGTAGGATCTTTTTTCAGATTTTCAAGACCTTCATCCCATTTGAGTTTAGCCAAAAACTTGCGGCTGGTGAAAATCGTTTTGACACCGGCACGTGCCGCAGATTCCAAGGCAACACTGATCCCTGCACTGAAGTTGATTACAGCCGGTGTGCGGTCCGCACTCATAACAGCAAGCATGACCCCGGCAGACACCGGCATATTGGGCAGCAATACCCCGGTGTATCCGTCAATCCCTTTATCGACAGCACGGATTTTTTTGCTGAGGACATGGACCAGAACGAGCATCTTGAAGTTATTGATTCCCGTATGGGTTGCCGCATCATAGAATGATGTGGAGAACGGTTTGAGTTTTGCGCGGTAAATAAATGATGTGTGAAGCGGGCGTTCGCCGGGCTGCGGCAAACGTTCTGCGATTGCACCGAGTTCGGAAATCGTCTGACGGAGTTGGAACGGTGTCAGATTGGTGTTGATCGGTTCCCCGATTGCAATAGAAAAGTCGATGGGCCAATTGTTCAGCGGGCGCAAATGCAGACGGTTGTTATGGATCCCCGTCAATCTGCCATGGAGCATCCCGAGTCGCATAGGAATGACAGTGACCTGTACATCATCGGGGAGGAACGGCTCCACGCCGGACCGGAAGCGCATCAGGTTACCGCTTCCGGAAATACTGCCTTCCGGGAAGAAGCAGATGGTTTCCCCATCCCGCAATCTGGCTTTGATCTGTTCAAAGAACGCCTTCATTTGTTTCGGATGGCGGGCATCCGGCACACAAAGTACCCCCAGATACTTAAAGAGAAAACGTGTGGGGATGAAGTTGACGATCTCCGCGCGGACCATGAAACGCACTTTCTGTTTGACTACTGCCTGGATCATCAACAGGTCCAGCAGAGATACGTGGTTTGAGACGAGAAGCACCGGCCCGGAACACGGCAGGTTTTCTTCACCGATCACTCTCAAACGCAGCAGAATAAGGCGAATGAATCGGGCTGAGATCTTCAGCATGTTTTTCGGGGTGCAGAGAATGTACAGAATGATCAATCCTGCAAGAAGCTGCAGTCCCATTACAATTTCCCCCTCATACTGTGACAAAAAATTCATATTAAATCTCCTTAAAATTTTCCGGGTAACGTTAAAAGTCCTGAATTTTTTATTGTTACACACAAGGCCCAGTGTAAAAAACGTGATTGCCTGTTCCGCGGACCTTCACTGTTTTTTCTGCTGCTGCCACTTCCTCACAACAAAAAAAAATTCAATCTCCTTTTGATGCAGACTTTTTTTCGTCATCCTGGTAGATTAAAAACAATTAAAACGGACCACAGCTGTAAGCCGGATTCTGTACCTTCTCCGAAAAGAAGGCGACGACCATCTGTCTAATGCGGCCAAAACCCGGGATTCGAGCGTCACGGGCAATGACATCATCCCCTATTTGGCCTTGCTCCGGAAGGGGCTTGCCAGGCAACTGGAATTTCTTCCGGTTCCGGTGGTCTCTTACACCGCCATTTCACCCTTACCGGATCGCTCCGGCGGTATGCTTTCTGTTGCGCTTTCCTTCCCTGCACTTTTCGTGCCGGTATCCTCCGTGAGGAGGACTTCCTGCCCTGTGGAGTCCGGACTTTCCTCCCCGGAAAAATAAATTTCCAAGGCGGCCGTCCGCTGCAGTCCGGCATATAATATACATTCTTCTGAAAAAATTTCCAGATAAGAATGAAAAAAATTTGCAAGATTCTTTCTGTGTGCTATATTACAGGAGTATTTTTTTATAAACAACCAAACTAAATTATAAAGGACGCTGTTATGAGCAAAGAACAAATCAGTTACAAGGATGCCGGTGTGGATATTGACCTGGCGACCGAACTTCTCTCCCGTGTAAAACCCGCGCTTGCCGGTGCAAGACGCCCGGAAATGCTGGCACCCATCGGTGGTTTCGGCGGCCTTTCCAGATGGATCTCTCCAAATACAAAGAACCTGTTCTGGTTTCCAGTATCGACGGCGTCGGCACAAAATTGATGATCGCCGCCCTTATGGAAAAATATGATACTGTCGGTCATGATATTGTTAATCACTGTATCAATGACATTGCCGTTCAGGGTGCAGAACCGATCTACTTCCTGGATTATCTCGGAATCGGCAAACTCCGTTCTCCGCTGTATGAACAAATTCTGACCGGTATCGCAGAAGCATGTAAAAATGCCGATTGCGCTCTCCTCGGCGGTGAAACGGCTGAAATGCCCGGCATGTACGGCAACGATTTTGACCTGGTCGGCGTAATCACCGGGGTCGTTGAAAAATCCAAACTGATCACCGGTGAAAAAATCCGCCCCGGTCACATTGCTATCGGTCTCTCTTCCAATGGTCTGCACACCAATGGCTTCAGTCTTGCACGCCGTATCCTGCTTGATCGTTATACGGTTGACAGCAAACCGGCGGAACTCGGTGGTCTTTCCATCGGTGAAGCATTGCTGAAACCCCACGTTTGCTATCGGAAAGCGATTGCAAAGGCTATGGATTCCGGTTTAAGTTTGGATGGTATTGCACACATCACCGGCGGCGGTCTGTTTGATAACGTCCCGCGGATTCTGCCGAAAGATGTTAATGCGGTCTTCCGTAAAGATGATATTCCGGATGTTCCCCCGATCTTCAAGCTGTTGGTGGAAGAAGGCAATCTGCCGGTTTCCGAAGCATACCGCGTGTTCAACATGGGTGTCGGTATGGTCTGGTTTGTGCCGGAAGCAGAAGTCGCTCAGGCATTGAATATCTGTAAAGAAACCGGTTTCAACGCTTTCGTCTTCGGTGAAATCACTGCCGGCGAACGGAAAAGTCTGGTTATCTGATAACCCTGGAAAGTTGAGTTTGTATCCATGAATATTTATCAGGAATTGAAAGCGCGCGGTTTCATCTATCAGGAAACTGACAGTGCTGCGATTGAAAAGAAACTCACTTCTGAAAAAGTCGTTTTCTATTGCGGTTTTGACCCCACAGGCAACAGCCTTCATGTGGGTCATTTGCTCCCCGTGATGGCAATGCGGCTTTTGCAGAAAGCAGGTCATATTCCTGTGGCACTCGTCGGTGGTGCAACCGGTCAGATCGGTGACCCCTCCGGACGCAGTACCGCACGTAATATGTTGACGAAAGAACTGGTTGCAGAAAACGTGAAATGCCTTCAGACTCAATTGGCACGTTTTATCAAAGTGGAAAACGGTGCGGCTCATTTTGCCAATAATAACGATTGGTTCGGCAATTTGATGCTTCTGGACTTTCTCCGAGACATCGGCAGTAAGTTCAGTGTGAATCGTATGCTTGCTCAGAAATCAGTGGAAAACCGCCTTGAAAACGGTTTGTCTTTCCTGGAATTTTCCTATTCTCTGCTGCAGGGATATGACTTTTATCATTTGAATAAAACTCTGAATTGTACATTGGAAATCGGCGGTCAGGATCAGTGGGGCAACATGGTTGCCGGTACGGAATTGGTTCGCCGTATGTACGAAGAAGAACGGGAAGTACATTGTTTGACGATCCCGTTGCTGATGAATCCGGCAACCGGTCAGAAATTCGGAAAATCCATCGGCGGAACAAGTGTCTGGCTGGATGTGGAACGGACCAGTGTGTTCGATTATTATCAGTTCTGGCGGAACTGCGATGACAACATGATCGAAGATCTGTTGAAGAAATTTGCCATGGATCTGCCCGTGGAAGAAGCGATTGCCCTGGTCAACAGCGGCAATATCAACCGTGCAAAAGAAATTCTTGCATACGAAGCGACGAAGTTGGCACACGGCGAAAAAGCCGCTGCCGATGCTTACCTTGCTGCCGGATGCAAATTCGGTTTTGCCGATCCGGAAAAGAAGATCCCCACAACATCCACAATCTATCAGTTGGATGAAGCGGCTGCGAAAGAAGACAGTATTCCGTCTGTAACCATTCCGGCAGCGGAATTTGACGGAGAAGGCTTGTGGATCGCCAAGATTATGATCGATGCCGGTATCTGTAAATCCTCTTCCGATGCCCGTCGTCTGATTCAGGGTGGTGCGGTATCGATTGATGACAATAAAGTTACGGATATTTCTCTCAAGGTCAAACTTGTCGACATCAAGGATGGTTCTTTCACGATCCGTTCCGGCAAAAAGAATTTCCGCAAAGTGATCGTGGGCTGATATTTTTCAGTTTGAGATACACTTTTTCAATGCGGCAGATCATTCTCTGATGAATGGTCTGCCGATTTTTTATTTTGAAAATGCAGAAAAAGACGTTGAAAAAACTTGACAAAACGGGATTTCTGTATTATGTTATTGGAATTGATTTTTATTAATACAATAACCGGCTGATTAGCCGAACTTTCAAGGAGAAGATCAATGTTGAAACAAATTTCAGAAAAAGCAGCTCCGGCTGTAGTCCCCTGTCTTGATCCGGATTTCGTTCCCGCAGTTTTGTGGGATCGCGCATTTTGTGATGCCGTCAAAGCATCCGGCCGGGTCCGTAAAGTGAAAATCGCAATGGAACGCGGTGCGGAAAGTGTCAGCGTGTATGACACCATTCTGTTTGACAATCCCACAGCAGAAGAAGCGAAAGCCAACCTGTTCTACGTGGAACGTCTTGTTAAAGCCATGTTCTGGGTAAAAGGCGGTGCTAAAGTCACAATTGCCGGGGATCGTACCGTTGCAGAAGAAATGGCAAAGATCTATGCCTTGAATGGCGGCGCAAGAGCGTTTGATGCAGAAGTGATGGGTGGTATTTACAATACTCCCGTTGAATTCGTATATGCTGATTATGAAAATGCACCGGCTCCGAAAGAACCCTCCCAGCCGCTGGGCCGTCACCTTAAAGGCTGCCGTATCGGTTTTGACTTGGGTGGTTCCGACCGTAAATGTGCTGCCGTGATTGACGGTGAAGTTGTATTTTCCGAAGAAATTCCCTGGGATCCCTACTTTCAGAAAGATCCCTCCTATCACAAAGATGGTATCAACGATACGCTGAAACGTTGTGCAGCACATCTTCCGCGCGTGGATGCCATTGGCGGCAGTTCTGCCGGGGTCTATGTTGCAAACCGTGTTCGTATTGCATCTCTGTTCCGCGGCGTGCCGAAAGATCAGTTTGAATCCAAAGTTGCCGACATCTTCCTGGAACTGGGGAAAGAATGGGGCGTTCCGTTTGAAGTCGTGAACGACGGTGAAGTGACCGCACTTGCCGGTTCTATGGAACTCAAATCCAACAGTGTTCTCGGTGTTTCTCTCGGTACCAGTATGGCTGGCGGTTACGTCAACCCGGACGGCAACATTACCGACTGGCTGAACGAATTGGCATTTGTGCCTATCGACTATCGTGAAAACGGCCCTGCCGACGAATGGAGCGGTGACATTGGTTGCGGTGTTCAGTATTTCTCCCAGCAGGGTGTAGCCCGTTTGGCTCCGCTTGCCGGAATCGAATTGCCCTCTGACATGCCGTTCCCGCAGCGTTTGATTGAAGTTCAGAAATTGATGGAACAGGGTGATGAACGTGCAGAAAAGATCTTCCGTTCTATCGGTGTGGCATTCGGTTATACCATTGCCCGTTACTACGACTTCTATCCTGCCATTGAAAAACTGTTGATTCTCGGTCGTGTTACCTCCGGTAAAGGCGGCGATATCATTCTTCAGGAAGCAGGCGATGTGATCCGCAAAGAATTCCCGGAATACAAAGTGGAATTCGCAATTCCGGATGAAAAGAACCGTCGTCACGGTCAGGCAGTTGCAGCCGCAAGTCTGCCGATGATCTGAGAGAAGGATTTTATTTGAATATGAAACCTACTCTTTTGGTGCTTGCTGCCGGTATGGGCAGCCGTTACGGCGGATTGAAACAGATTGACCCGGTCGGCCCGAATGGTGAAATCATTCTGGATTATTCCATTTTTGATGCAATTCGTGCGGGATTCGGCAAAGTCGTATTTGTGATCCGTAAAGATATCGAACAGGATTTCCGTTCTGTGGTCAGTTCCCGTTGGGAAAATAAAATCCAGGTGGAATATGCGTTTCAGCAATTGGATGCGCTCCCCGCACCGTTCACTGTGCCGGAAGGCCGTGTGAAACCGTGGGGTACCGGTCATGCCATTCTTTCTGCCGCAGATCTGATCAATGAACCGTTTGCCGCGATCAATGCAGACGACTTCTATGGCAAGAGTGCTTATGCGCTTATTGGCAAAGCCCTTTCCACCGATACCGATGCCAATACACATTATATGGTTGGTTATCCGCTGAAAAAGACGCTGTCTGAATTCGGAACGGTTGCCCGCGGTATTTGCCGTACAAACAACGGAATCCTGGAAGAAGTTGTGGAACGGACCAAAATCGCTTCCACCGGTAATGGTACAGCCCGTTTTGATGACGGGGAAGGTACTGTGATCGACTTTACAGGTGATGAAATTGCTTCCATGAACTTCTGGGGTTTCAAACCCACTCTGTTTGCTGAACTCAAATCCCGTTTTGTCACCTTCCTGGAAAAACAGGGCAAAGAACTCAAGAGTGAATTCTTTATCCCGTTTGTTGTGGAAGAACTGATTGCGGAAAAGAAAGCGCAAGTAAAAGTTCTGGAAAGTGAAGATGCCTGGTTCGGCGTGACTTACCGGGAAGACAAACCTGCGGTTCAGGCTAATATCCGCAAATTGATCGAAACCGGTGTATATCCGGAAAACATTTTCTGAAAAAATAAATAAAAAACAGAACGGGGAACGGCGTAAGCGTTGTTCCCCGTTCCGGTGATCAGATACAATGAATATTCAACACAATGTAAAAGAAATTGCTTCTCATTTTGATATCTGGGGCGATTTCCTCTGGTTCGAACGGTATGGCTCCGGTCATATCAATGATACATTCCTTCTTGTTTACAATCAGGCTGGTTATCAGGTCCGTTATATTCTCCAGCGAATCAATACCAACATCTTCAAGAAACCTCTTGAACTGATGGATAACATTGCCCGTGTTCTGAAACATTCCCGCAGCAAATTGTATGGTCGCAAAGATGCCAGCCGCCGCGCTCTGACTTTGATCAGCACCACGGATGGCGGTTATTGTTATACCGATGAAAATGATTGCTGCTGGCGCGCCTATCTCTTTATTGAACGCGCCCGTACTTATGATGTCCTGGAATCTCCCGCCTTTGCATATCAGGCAGCGAAAGCATTCGGTGCATTCCAGCAGTTGCTGGCGGACCTGCCCGGCGAACGGTTGTTCGAAGTGATCCCGAATTTCCACAATACACCGTCCCGTCTTGCTGATTTTGACAAAGCATTGGCGGCGGCTCCGGCAGATCGCATTGAAGCGGCGAAAGAAGAAATCCGTTTTGTGGAAGAACACCGCCACATGGCACCGGTCTTTATTGACCTGCTGGCAAAAGGTGAAATTCCGGAACGTGTGACACACAATGATACCAAGATCAATAACGTGATGCTGGATGATGAAACCGGCGAAGGTATTTGTGTGATCGACCTGGATACGATCATGCCCGGCGTTTCTCTCTATGACTTCGGGGACCTGGTTCGTACCAGCACCAGTCCGGCTGCAGAAGATGAAAAAGACTTGAGCAAAGTATATGCCCGTATGGAATTCTTTGAAGCACTTGCAAAAGGCTTCCTGGAAGGTTCCGGCGGATGTCTTACTGCAAAAGAAATCGAACTTATGCCGTTCTCCGGTGAATTGATCACATTTGAAATCGGTATCCGTTTCCTGACAGACTTCCTGGATGGCGACCATTACTTCAAGGTATCCCGTCCGGGTCATAACCTTGACCGTTGCCGTACGCAGTTCAAACTGGTACAGAGCTTGATCGATCAGGAAGATGAAATGAAGAAAATTATGGGAAAATTTGTAAAATGAGCAAAAGAATCCTTGTGACCGGCGGTGCCGGATTTATTGGCAGTCATATTGTGGAACGTTATCAGGGCAAAGCGGAAATCCGCGTTCTGGATAACTTCCGTTCCGGCAATATCAAAAATCTCGCCGGTATGGAATATGAATTGATCGAAGGTGATATTTGCGATCGTGAAACAGTTGCCCGTGCCATGGAAGGCGTGGATTATGTATTCCACCTTGCTGCCATGATCAGCGTACCGGAATCCATGACTGAGATCGTGGAATGTAACCGTTTGAACTCTCTCGGGATGATCATTGTTCTGGAAGAAGCCGCAAAAGCCGGAGTGAAGAAACTGGTTTTGAGTACCAGTGCTGCCATTTACGGCGATAATCCGGTTTGCCCGAAAGTGGAAACCATGTTCCCGGAACCGAAAAGTCCGTATGCCATCACCAAACTGGATGATGAATATTATTGCAATATGTTTGCGAAAGAAGGCCGTCTTTCTACTGCCTGCCTGCGCTATTTCAATGTGTTCGGTCCCCGTCAGAATCCGAAGAGCGCATACGCCGCTGCGGTGCCTATTTTCATTACCAAAGCACTCAAGAACGAAGATATCACCATTTTCGGTGACGGCGAACAGACCCGTGACTTTATCTTTGTGAAAGATATTGCCGCCGCCAACGCATTCATGGCGGAAAGTGATTTCACCGGCGTATACAACGTGGCATACGGCGGACGTCTCACCATCAATGATCTGGCGGAAAAGATCGTGAAGATCCTCGGTTCCAGTTCCAAGATCGTCCATTTGCCGGAACGTGCCGGTGACGTGAAACATTCCTCTGCCTGTGTCGATAAATTGAAATCCACCGGATTCAAACCGGAATTCAATTTTGATCAGGGTTTGGAAATTGCTGTAAAAGCCTATCGTGATGCTTTGCAGCAGGAAGAAAATTAATTGATTGATTAATCCATAAACGAAAGGATCGGTACAACCATGTCTGTTACGACAGTAAAATTCAAAATGGATGCGGCGTGTGCCGATCTCAAACCCCGGAAAGCCCATGCCGATGATGCTGCGTATGATCTTTATGCATCCGCAGACGGAATCATTCCGGCTTCCGGACGGGCAATTATCCCCACTGGCGTTTATCTGGAATTGCCGGTGGGGTTTGAAGCCCAAATACGCCCGCGCAGCGGGCTTGCCGCTAAATCCGGGATCACTGTCCTGAACACGCCCGGAACGATCGATGCCGGGTATCGCGGCGAAATCAAATGTATCATGTTCAATACGGAAAAAACAGATTATCCTGTGAAGCGCGGGGACCGGATTGCCCAGATGGTGATTGCCCGGCTGCCGGATGTGGTACTGGAAGAAGTTTCTGAACTTTCTGATTCGGACCGTGCTGCCGGCGGGTTCGGTTCCACTGGTAAATGATGATGAAGATTTTTTCATCCATTCCGGAAAAATGGAGGACCGCTGCCGGTTGTTGTGCGGCATTTCTGATTCCATTCTGTTCCATCATGCTGATCCGTGTTTTGATGATGGATGGCGGGGAAATATCCATTGACGGATTTTATCATGCCGGGATGGGGAAGTTGGGACCATCTGTATTTACTGCAAAAAATTTTCCCTGGACGGATCTTGCCATTTGGAAAACAACATTTGCCGATAAGGAATTGTTGTATCATTTTCTTCTCTGGATCATTTTCCGTATACAAAATTTATTCGGTTTTTCCACCGGAGTTCCGTTCCATTTTGCTGCCTCTGTTTTTCTTGCTCTTGTATGCGGCGCATGGGTGTATGCTCTGCGTTCTTATAAAGTACCGTTTTCTCTTATGTGTGCCGGCGGTTTATTATTGCCGTTTGCTGCGCCGAACTGGACATATCGGCTTGTGATGCTGCGCCCCCATGTGTTGTCGCTGGCATTTATGCTTTTCGTAATCGGTTATATGGCGCGGAAAGTGTCATTCCGCCAGCGTTGTATTGTGATCAGCCTTGTATCATTTCTGTATTGCTGGAGTTATTCCAATCCGCATTTTATCATGATTCCGATTTTGTTTTTTGCCTTGTTTCAATTCAGGGAAGAAGGTAAAATAGTTTTGTGGCTGCCGGTGATTTCGCTGTGTTCTGTGATCGCCGGATTGATCTTGCATCCGCAAATGCCCAATACGTTCCGGATCTGGAAATTGCAATCCTGGGACGCTCTGGTATCGCCCATGATGGCAATGCAGCAGACCGCAAAGCCGACGGAGATGCTGCCGCCCGGTTTGTTGTGGCTTGGGACCGTTGTCCCATTGTTTCTGTTAGGATTGTATACATTATATCTGTTCGTCCGCCGGATCGAAAAAGGCGGTTGGAAATTTGTGGACCGCAACATTTACCCGCTTGCAGTTCTTGCCGGGACATTTCTCTGGGGAACGTTTGTTGTCATGCGTGCGATCGAATACGGTGCCCCGCTTACGGTGTTATTATTTCTTGTTTTGATATGGCAGGCACACCGTGATGGATTGCCATTGCCGGGGCAGGGCAGAGGTTACCGGCGTATTGCGTTGCTTGTTCTGCTTGTCACGGTACTGATTTCCGGATTTTCTATGGTTCTGACTGTTGTGGATGGAAAAAAAGGGGTACGTTATCCGCCGGAAAAAATGGCAGCATGGATGAAAGAAAATCTTTACAAAGGGGAAGTGGTTGTCAATCTTGACTGGAGTGATTTTCCACAAATGTTTTATACTGCACCGGAACAATATTATCTCTGGGGATTGGATCCGGTATTCGCCCAGGCGGTCAATCCGAAAAAAGTAAGACTTTTGTATTATACCCGTAATCCGCAACAGAGACCATTGCATTATGCGTATGTCGGTAAAGTCTTTCGCAGCCGGTATGCGGTGATCCTGTATCCCCGTGTACCTCATGCGTCCTATCTGGCATCATACGGTTGGAAATTGAAGAAAGAATTCCGCCGTGATGACGGCCGCCCGGAAGGTTGGCTTTTTGCGTTGGATGAACGGGAAGCGATCCAGTTGCCGCATACACAAATTCTTATGCAGAAATAAAACGGATTATTTCTGTATGGGAATCTGCGAAAAACGCATGATCATAAATTCACTTGCCGGAATCCAGACCCGATAGGTACGGGAGTTTTTACCGGTTCTGATGAGAGCGATTTCCCGATTACATTCCGGAGTATCGGCAAAACAGCTGGCGAAGTCGTCCACTGCATGGAGTGTGATTTCTGAAATAAGTTCTTTTTCCTGGTAGGGATTTCCTACGATCAGGAGGATGTCATTGTTTTTTGTATGACATGCCAGCAGTCTGCCTTCTGATATCTGTACAGCGGAGGGGGCAAGGGAGCGCATTACTTTCCCGGATATTTTATGGATCAAAGGACTGATATTCATTTTCCCGTGACTGCCTCTTGCGCGCAACCGGTTTTCTTTTACAAAATGAGGCGGGACGTTAAAAAATACAGCACAGGCATTGCCGTTTTTCTTTCGTGTCAAAACGGGTATTTCTGCGTTCAGTAAAATTTCTGCATCGACATTTTTGTACCTGCCTGTGCATCTTGGATCATCGCAGAATTCGGTCATGCCGGTACAATATTCTCCTGTTGCCGTAACGAGGGATATGGTTTGTTTTTTACCGGAATCTTTGATCCCGAACAGATCTTCCAGGGAAGCGGCATCTTCAAAGGTCACAAGGTTGACCCCTTCGCTGTGAAGACGGCGGATTTTTTCCAGAATTTGTTTTTTCATACCTTTCAGCGGCGGAAGAACAAGCGTGACCAGTTGGTCTTTCGTCAGGGAGAGGATATCTTCTTCAAACAGCTGGAAACAGTTGCAGACACCGGCAAACGCAGCTTCTTCAAACAAAAACGGTACATCCTCCAGAGAGGTTTTACGGACAATAAGTCGTCCTCCCTGATCGTAAATAAATGGTGCATGATTTTTCCTTTTGGAATCGCCTGGCGCCACGTATGCGATAGATCGCAGCGGGGCAGCGGGCGGATTTTTCCGGATAAAACCCCAAATTTTCATTAATTCAGTGAACCATTTTTCCGGGAAATTGCAGGTCTGGAAACCGCATTTTTCCCAATATGTATAATTGTGATTGGAAATATGAGCGGAACCGTAAACATAATTTAATACCCTGCGAATAAAAACTCTGCCTTCCGGATCTTCTGCATCTGAAAGATTGCCGAATGGCGGATGAGCATAGAATACTGCGCCATCGGGACATCCGCGTTTGAGTTTATTTACGGAATAGATTTCCGGGTAGATCCGGCTGTTTTTCAGCGCCATCAAGGTTCCAGTGTGTGTGAAGGCTCCGCGTTCAATAGGATATCCGCAGGATACCGGATAATCTTCATATTGCCAGAATCCGATGATATCCGGTGTGATCGTGCCATGTCCCAGGAGGCGGACGGCATCCGGTCCTTTGTATGCGCTGGCATAGATGGCGAACGGACCGTACATACAGAGTTGAGCATCGGGGTTGATCTTCCGGATTTTTTTCAAAAGTTTTTTCAAATCTTCTGTGACATTCTGACTGTAGGCATCCAACCAGTCTTCCCAGTATTTTTCTGCCATTTTTATATAGGTTTCCGCATCGGGATAATTGCCGTCCCTGCACATTTTTTTCAATGCCGGGATATCGAAAGAAGGATCATGCAAGGATTCCAGAAAATTTATGAAATCCTGAAAACGTTTGTGTCTGTAAGTGCCGATAGCTGTTGCATATCCGTGAATATCATCACTGCAATCGAGACAGTAATTGATATAATCAGAATCCCGGATGATATCGGTATTGGCTTCCATGGAAACATCGTCAAGGGTTCGTGTACTGATCCAGGCAAAATTTTTTCTGCCATATGCTTTCAGTGTCGGAGCGATTTTGAATTTCCGCAACGCCTCCGGTAAAAATACGCAGGAACTGACATAATGTCCTTCATTCACACTTTCACCGATATAAGGATCGAAAGAATCATTCATAAGTCCGCGCACTTCCGTTCTTGCGTTATAAAGGAACGGCAAGCCGGATGCTTCTTGCGGGGATGGTGAATTTTTGTTTTTTCCCATAATTTCAAATGCACAATGCTGTTCCAGCGGATTTGTGCTTGCATCCGTACTTTTTATCCTGATATGATATACGCCGACAGGCAGATCGTTCAATTTTTCCACCGTAAGTTCTGTGCAGTTGTAATTCCACACACCGTAATGGCGTATTTTTTCATTTTTTTTGAATTTGAGAGGACGTATCATGTTGAAAAAGGCATCTTCCAATGTGACCTCAAAAGACAGGGGGATGGCATTTTCAGCGGATAAGCGAATGGTAAAATCCGGTTTTTCTCCTTCAAAGAAATAATGATTCTTTTTGGCAAACTGTATGGCTTGTTTATAACGCGGATCACTTTTTGGGATGCGTGCGAGGATCTCTTTTTTTTCCTGAGAGATAAATTCCGTTTTTATTGTTTTGCCATCTGTGATTCCCACTCCGGCATATATGACTTTGCCGTTTTTGTCAAATACCGTTTCTGCAGGAGTCAGGGCTTGATTCTGATTTTCGTTTTCAAAATACGAACCGAAACCGACTGCAAAATCATATCCGGTAACAGGTTTGGTAAAACGTACTTTGGCTGTGAATGGCCATTGCGGCTGCTTGTGTAATTCTTCAAAGAAAAAGGGAGGCACAAGATTCGGCGGAACAAGAACGATCGGTTCCTTATGAAGGATCTCTGTCGTGATCTGTTCTTTTGTAATGATTTTGAAATACGGGTATTCCAGAATATTAGCCCGGATGGAATGGTAATTACCTTCTCCTGTGGGATAATCCGGGATGCCGCCATGGAATATGAGGTCGCTTTCCATACAATCGCCCTGTTCATAGACTGTTACATCACAGAATATGGGGTAATGTGTCTGATAAGCGGGCAGGGGGATCGTTTTCTGCAGAATCTTTTTCCGGCTGTCGGCGGCAATCCCGCTGATGATAAATCGTGTCATGCGCAATATGCCGAAAAAGTGGGAACGGGCGAATGCGATTTTCCCTGTTCCTTTGATGATGGAGAAATCAAATTTTTTCTCCATGAAAAGCAGTTGGAGTTTATTGTTTTTGACATTGATTTTTATGGAAAACGGAGAAAGATATTTTCCTGTGGATATGACTGCTGTTTTTGTTTCCTGCGGGAAATATTCATTCGCTTTTGTCGAGCCGTATACAACGGTAATCTCATCCGGTTTATGTTTATAGTTGTATATCCCGAGATATTGTCCCCTTGCAGTCACGGAATCATAATGAAAACAGAAGATCAAGCCGAAAGCACCGGCGGAGTTGTATTTGATGGAAAAAGAACTTTCCAGCGTAAAGTCTGAAATGGAAGGGATGACAGGCAGATATTTATTTCCTTCCGAAAGAAATTCGATGCAATTTTCGCCATACCGGAATGCCGGGACCTGGGGCAGATCGGAATTCTGTTCTACTTGCCACAACCCTGGGAGAGAGTCATTTTCAGAGAGAAAATTTTCATAAAAGGAAACCAAACATTCTTTTTTCATTGTTCATTCTGCCTTGTTTTGATAGTAATGAAATCGTTTTTATCAAATAATATATTTTGGGTTTCCGAAAATTACAACTGTGAAAAATGAGTATTTAATAGGAAATTTGAGCAATACGTAAAACTTGATCAGAATTCTGTAAATTGCGGTTGTTTCCGCAATTCAGAAGGGGTTGTTCCGGAACGGGCTTTGATAAATCTGGAAAAATCCGAGGAGGTATGAAAGCCGCAGCGATCCATAATTTCTTTCACACTTTCCGTTCCGTTTTTCAATAACGAAACTGCGAGAGCGTATCGTTTCTGGAGCAGAAATTCATGGATGGAAACTTGCGTGTATTGTGCAAAACAACGTCGGAAATGCGGATAAGAGATCTTCAAATCTTCTGCGATTTTTTTGAAATCGTAATCCAGACCCGGTTCATCGGTGATATCCTGGATCAGTTCAGAGATCGCTTGTGCAATCGGAGTTTTGATTTCTGTAATGTTCAATGCATCGTAAATTGCGCTCATGAAATTTTCCGCACATGCGGCAAGATGATGATTTTTAGCCGGCAGCGGATTTTGATACAGATGATACATCTTTTGATGGATCGCAATCAATTCAGAAAAATTTTTAAGCGGGATCGTGTAGGAATAATCACTGATGTATTCAATCAGGGATTCCACCATCCTTATGCCGCGCGTCCCTTCACAAAGAAACCAGCGGTTTTCCCGTATATTGCCGTTGACTGTCATCCATGCCCCATTCATTGCCGGGTGGATAAGATAAAGAAATGGCATTTTGATGATTTTGCGGATATTGCCGGGAACCAGCAGGCGGCATGCATATTCTTTGCCCAGCATCATGCCGATCCCGTAATAGTGATGCGGTTCTGTCGGGATCTTATTATTTACATCGGTAATGGCTTTTCCGACGAATGAGATTTTGATATCATCAAAGTAATTCATGTTCTTATGCTCTGTTTTGCATTATAATGATCAATTTTCCATCTTGTCAAATAAATATTTTTATGCTATAATATACCACAGAATATAAGATTGTCAAATGGTTAAAGTCAAAACAGAGTCTTATTATGCAACTTGATATTTACAGATAAAACAGGAGCAAAAATGAAAAAGAAGATAATTTATCTCATGTCGGCAAGTGTATTTCTCATTACGGTTCGAATGGCCGCTGCACCTTTGCCGCGTTTGTCGCCGTTGAAAGATCGTTTCACTTTTGCGGTCCCCGTCAAAAAAGCACCGATGATTGATGGTAAATTGGAGATGGAGGTTTGGGGGACTGTGCCCCGCGCAAAGTATTTTCAGGTAAAAGACGGCCCGACAGCCGGAGTGAGCAAGCAGACATCTTTTCAGATTTGTTACGATGAAAAATATCTTTATCTTGGTGCGACCATGTGGGAATCCCATCCGGCACGGATCAAAGAAGGTTCCCGTGTGCAGGATGGCTGGCCGGATACGGATCGGATCAATTTTATTTTTTCCCGCAGCTATGACCGGAAAGGGACTTATCTGGACAGTCCTTATATCTTTCTGATGTTCGGGGCGGGAGGGATCCATCGCGGATTTTACAATGAATTGCCTCAAAAGATCCAGAAGCCGTTGAAAGATGAATCGTGTGAATGGATCTCCGCATATTCCAAAGATCAGAACCGGTGGTATCTGGAAAGCCGGATTCCGTTCAAATTGTTGGGGATCACGCCTGCGGACGGGCAGGTATTTCTGAATGTCCGGCGCGATTTGATGACCGGTCCGAAAGCGGAAATGATGACGATGTGGAGTGCCAGCATTTCCCCGAATCTGGATGCACACAGTTTCGGTACATTGTATTTTCAGAAAAATAATTATATTAAAACGCATAAACTGGAAGAACGTATCAATGGTTTGACCAGTTACAGTTATCTTTCCGGTGTCATCAAAAATTTGAGTCTCCGCAAAGGCGAATATCTGGCGGCAAAACAGCGGTTCGGTTCCATGTCCGGCTGGCAGGAAGCGGAAGCAATCGCAGATAAACTCAAGAAAGTCTATGATGCCGCAGTCAAGGCAAACCCGTGGACGATCTCCGATGACTTTGATGATCTGTATATGGAATGGAAGCGGACGCTTGACAAATTGGAAAAATCGTCGCCGTCTGTTCCCTTTGCCATCCGTACAAAAGATGCTAAAGTTTTATCCGTCAAACTGAATGGCAATGTGATCCCCTTGAAAAACGGCTGTTATGATTTTTCTCTGATCGCCGGGATCAATCAACTGGAGATCACAGCAGAGGCATCCGGGGCAATGCCGGGTGTGCAATTTGAATTGAAAAATTCTCCGGAAACATCCGGAATATTTTCTGCCGGAGCTCCCGGGGCTGATGTGAATACATACAAAGCGGCAGATGTGACCAATGGGTATCTCTGGTCAGGCACCCGGAAAAAAGTGGTATTCCGCCAGAATCTGATCTGGCACAGGAATTATGGCGGACATGAATATGCTTTTCTTGCACCGTTTGTGAAAACATGGGGGATTTCTCCCGGCGAGACCGCCTTGTTTCTTCACCGAGTATACAATCCGAAGATACGCGGGAAATGCGATTATCAATTGATTGTGGAAGTTCCGGAAGGTTTTACCCGCGTAGACGATCATGCCGGTCAGACTTGGCGGTATTATGTTACAAAAGATATCAAAACGGAGAAAATACAATTAAACGGCAAAAAATACAACCGGTATACCTATCGCTGGACTCTGCCGGAAAAAATGGTGCGGAATCTGGATTTTTATGTACAGTATCTCGGATTCCGGCATGATGGGTATCCTTTCAAAAAGGGTGAAACCGTGGATTTCCGTTTCCGCCGCGTCATTGATGGGGATACAACAGATGTTGTCAATGTGATCAAAGTTGCGGAATTGCCGCCTGTCAAAGGAGGTAAACTCCGTAAGATCCTGTTTCCGCAATATCAGCATTTTGCCGGTGCCACCCCGTCACCTGCGTTATTTTCCGCCATGGTGGATGACGGATATAAAGCGGGGATCAATTCTCATATCATGAGCGCAAAATATCCATGGGAGTTGAAACGAAAATCTGTGGAAGATCCTTTACGCAATGCTGTAAAACGGGATGGGATGTACAATTTTACCTGGATGTTGTTCAATTCGCCGATGAGTGGAGCCGGACGCGGAACGGAATTGGAAAAACTGGTAAAGAAATACCCGGATCTTCAGGCTGTGTATTACAAAAATTCAGGACCGCTTTTGAAAAACTGGCTCAGTGCGTTCTGTCTGACAAATGTTACCGGGAAATATCGTAACGAATTCAAAGCCGCTTTCAAAAAAGATGTTCTCCACACCATAAAATACGGCGTCAGTAATTACATATTTCTCAATGACGAGACCTATCCGGAAGGTGATGATAAGAATTGGCTGCACAGTTATTGTTTCTGCAATGTTTGCAAAGCCGCATTTCGTACCATGTTTAAAATTCCGGAAAATGAAAAACTCGATGACGGGATCATTGTGACAAAATATGCTGGCCAATGGGGAAAATGGTGGAGGTACATGCAGAAAAATCTTCTGCTTGGTACTGCATATGAAGTAATCCGGGAATGTGGCGGTAAACTTTGGTATTATCATAACACGCATGATACAGAAGCGTATAAACAATCCGGAAACAAGTATGATCTGGTGTCGATCCCGATTCCCGGACAGACTTATCCCGGCAGTGCTGTTCAGGCAAGTATGGATGCCCGGAAACGGTATGGGGAAAAGATCACCGGTGTACATCAGTCGGTCGGGCAGTACCACACATATTTCCCGGCGTTCAAAAAAAGCGGCGGATTCCTTTATTCGTCCGACGGTTTGTATTTTTATCCGGAAGAACAGAAAATGGTTTTGATCCGTCTTGCTGCAACGACTCATAAAGGTGCCATCCTGGAAAGCACTTCCTTCTGCAGCGCGGGCAGTCTGTTCTACATGGGGGAAGCGACCCGGCTGATCGCCGCTTATGAAGATCTGTTCCATGATGGTGTGCGTGATGATAAACTGGCATCCTCAACAACATTTCAATATCCGAACCTGCTGGTGTTGAAAAAAGGGGATGAACGCCTCGTTCTGATCTTTAATGAAAGTCACAACAAACCTTTGTCCGGAACATTGAAAAATCTGAAATTGAAACCGGGGCAGAAGGCGCAAATCTGGGAATCCGGCAAACCGTATGGAAAAGCAGATATTATGAAAATCACTGTACCGCCCTGCGATGTTGCAGCAGTACATATCAAATAAAATAATTTGTAAGGAGAACGGAGAAAATGAAAACGATCCGGATGGGAATTCTGGGGTGCGGTCCGCGCGGAATGCAAATGGCGCGGATCACAAAACTGCTCCCGGAATTTTATACTTTGACTTGTATGAGTGATATGAATGAAACTGCGCTTGAGGAAGCCGGAAAAGCATTTCCGGATATCCGTCTGTTCCGTAGTTCGGATGAACTGTTGGATTCCGGACTTGCAGATGCCGTGATCACGGAAGTGCCCCCTGATGTTCATATGGAGTATGTGGCGAAAGCACTTGACCGTAATCTTCATGTTCTTGGGGAGATTCCCGCCGTGAATTCCATTGAGGAAGGGCAATTCCTGTGGGAAAAAGTGAATAGCTCCAAAGCACTTTATATGGCAGGATCCAATCCGAATTACCGGGAAAAAACCCGCCTGCTTTATAACCTTGCACAGCAGAATAAGATCGGCAAAGTTGCTTACATCGAAACGGAATATATTCATGATTCGACCGGAATGAAAGATGCCTGGCGGAAGGAATATGAGGCGTGCCGCTACTGCACACACAGTCTTGCTCCTATTCTGAAATTGATCGGTTCGGAATTGCGGACCGTTTGCTGTATGAGTACGTATGACCGTTTGAAAAATGGACACCGGCATAATGCCATGAGTGCATTATACAGCACAAAAGATAATCTGGTCGTTCGTTTGCTGACGGCATTCGCGATCCCATATTCCGGTCCGCCGCATACTACAAAAATCTATGCGGAAAAAGGGGTGTTGGAATTGTATAATGATAAGGCACGAGTTTGGCTGCCGGAGGATCTCAGCCCGGAAGTTCCGCAGGTTTATGAAGAAATTATCTTCGGAACGGACTTTACATACCGTCCTGCAGATTTGAAGATCATAGATGAAGATTTGTTCCGTCAGGCTCATTACGGGCATAACGGATCGGATCTTTTCATGATGATGGATTTTGCAGATGCGGTACTCAATAACAAACCGTCGCCGATTGGTGTAAAAGAAGCATTGATGATGACATTGCCCGGTATTTATGCTGCGGAATCTGCGCGGGAAGGCGGGGCTTTGAAGACGATTCGATATCCTTGGGATTGAATTATTAAAAAATAAAAAACAGGAAAAGGTAAGGAGTGTAAGATATATGAAAATTGATGGAACAGAACGGAAATTCACATTGATCGAATTATTGGTTGTTATTTCAATCATCGCCATTTTGGCGGCAATGCTTCTGCCGGCATTGGGACAGACCAAAGCAACAGCCAAAAATGCCAGCTGTATGAATAATTTGAAAAATATCGGTTTGGCACAGAACAGTTATTCTACCGATTTCAACGGCTGGATCGTTCATGAATATTATGGCGTATCCAGTGATAAAAAGACACAGGAGCAATATAACTGGTACGGGATCCTTGCCATGTTCAAATACGGAATCGATTTTGATTACAAAAAATATACCATCCCCCATGGAACAATGGTATGTCCATCCGAACGGCGTTGGAATCCGTCGCACGTTTCGGAATGGGGCGGAAATTCCACGTTCTTTCAGAAAACACATTATGTCGGGAATCAGACATTGATCGGCATGATCAATGCACCGAACGGAGCCGTATGGTCCACTGTCCGCAACACCGGATTTGTTGTGAATCCCAGTTTAGCCATTTTTGCCGGAGATGGTCAGACCAAGGATTCCATGTCGAATGGATTGGGTATGTTCCGTTTCCGTCATGGGGCAGGAACGACCGATTTTCGTGTTCCTCCCAGTATGGATCTTCCGGCATATATACCGGGGACAGCCAATATTTTGTTTATGGATAGTCATGTTCAAGGGAAAAAGTTTCAGGCTTTGAGAACACAGGTCGCAGGGAATGTCCATGGCGCGATTCAGAAAGCCGGATTGAAAAATTAAGTAGAACGAGGCAATTTCAAAAGTCTTCAAAAATGCCTGAAAACTCTTGTTGCGATATGAAAACGGAGCGTTTGAGTCTGCCGTAGCCTTGGCGAAGGTGGATGGTTATTTACCACGCCTTGTCGCGGCATAGCCGTATGGCGACGCCGGCACAAACTACCATTTCCATCTCTTCAACAATCCTTTTTCAGTCAAATTTTGCCGGACTTTTGAAATTACCTCGAACGACTTGCATTTTTGCAGTTTACAATTATATTAAAAAATACATTGGAAAGGAAAATAAATCATTATGTTGATCAAAGAAATCATTGAAAACATTGAACCCGGTTCTCTTCTTATCGTTCATGCCTCGTTCAAGGCAAGTAAGGATGAAGGTGTTTCTCCGGCACAGATGATTGCCATGCTCCAGGAGCGTTTGACCCCGGAAGGTACATTGATGATGCCGACTTTCACTTATAATTACAGCGGGGCAGGGCTGCCGCCTTATGATCCGGCAACATCCGTCGGGATCGAAAACGGAATCCTTTCAGAGACATTCCGTCAGACACCCGGCGTTCTCCGCAGTGAAAATCCCACATATTCCGTTGCCGCCTGGGGAAAACATGCAGAACTGCTGACCCGGGAAGCTAAACCATGGGCTGGTCTGGGGCATAAATCCTCTTATGAATATGCTTACAAAAACGGCGCAAAGATCCTGTTGTTCAATGTCCGCAACAACCGGAACAGTATGCTCCATTATGCGGAAGTTGCAGCCGGCTTGCCTTACAACGATATTCCGTTCCGTGAATGTTGGGGCAGGACAGCCAATACGATCAAAGGCGAATTGGTTCTGGCGGCAGAATATCCGGCATGCAGTGAAGAATTTATTAAATTTGATGATCTCTTTGTCAAAGAAGGTTTTGCTGAAAAATTGGGCAATTCCATGTTGATCGACGGCGTGAAAATGGTGGATTATGTGGTGGCAGAAATGCAGAAAACACCGGATATGATGCTGTGTCATGACTGGTGTTGCGAGCCTTGTGTTCTCCGCCGCAGAAGATTGCGGGAACACGGCTTGATCTGATTTTACAGATAATGGATCGTTGAATCTGCATGGTGAAGAAAGGGGACACCTTTGGATAGGTTTTTTCTTCACCATGTTTTTTATTGTATCCAGTTGTGATTTCAGGATGCGTTTTTTTGCAAAAATATGGCAGCTGCAAAAAGTATCGTTTTTGCAGCTGCCTTTATCTTTTTGACTGGTTTGATCAATACTGAATATCGGAAGGAGCGGGATCGTATCTGGTATGACGGCAATTGGGGACGCGCATACCGCCGGTCCGATAGATCGAAGGTGTTCCATCACATTCCATTTTCAATACCGGGCAGAACGCATTAGCCAGTGTTTCGGGGAGATCAACAACGAGCTTGCCGCCATCCTGCACGAATTTCAGCTCTCCGGTCTGTTTTGTCGTGATGCGTTTGACATTCATTTCCAAACCGGTAAGAGTCAATTGCCTGCCGGGATAATACATCATCGTCAGGAACATATTGTTTCCGGAAGCGGTGAATGTACCGGAACCTTCCCAGTCGGAATATTCATTTTCTTCGCGGAAATACGGGCCGAGTTTCATAATATTGTTGTTGGAGATGGCTTCTTCGCCGCCATTGCGCATCCATTCGCCCACTTCCCGGATGATACGGCTTGTTTCTTCCGGAATGGATCCGTCACCGCGGGGACCAACGTTCAACAGCAGGTTGCCTTTGCCATTGGCACAGGTCAGAAGCATACGGACGACTTCTCTTGGGGATTTCCAATCGTTATCGGAAATATGATATCCCCAGTGATTGTTGAGTGTCATACATGCTTCCCAGGGACGCCACGGATTGGGGACCGCGAGATGTCCTTCCGGTGTTCCGAAGTCGCCGGGGAGACAGTTTCTACCGTTGAAAATGATATGGGGCTGGATTTTGCTGATCATTTCATTCATTCTTACTGCCTGCCAGCCTTCTGCATCAAAAGGCCACCATCCATCATACCAGAAAATGTCGACCGGATTAAATTTTTCGGCGACTTCCTTGATCCGTTCGAATGTATTTTCAATGAATTTTTCATAATTTTCTTTTGATTCCAAAGCGGCAACCGCATCGGGCTGATTATACCAGTTGTTCAAACTGTGATACAATCCGATTTTGAGTCCATATTTTCTGGCGGCGGCAACAACTTCTTCCACCAGGTCACGACCGCACACTGCCTTGGCATTGTAGTCCGTGATCGCAGTATCATACATGCGGAATCCATCGTGGTGCATGGTTGTGAAAATGACATATTTCATACCGCCATCCACAGCCAGTTGACACAGTTCTTCTGCATTGAATTGATCTGGCTTGAATGTTTTTGCGATTTTCTCCATTTCAGCGGGTGGGATCTGTTCCCGGTTCATGACCCATTCGCCGCGGCCGAGACCGCTGTAAAGTCCGTAATGGATGAACATGCCGTAACGCATATTTGAAAAATCTTCGACTTCTTTTTTCATAATCCGGTCCTTTATTTGTTTATAGTTTCGAACATACTATACACGTACTTTTCTAAAATACAATGGTGTATGACAAGAAAAATCACCCGCAGAGAACAGAAAAACACAAAAAAATAGAAAACTGTCTGTTGCAAAAAAAACTTTCCGTTGATAATGTGGTATCAACGGAAAGAATGACAAGATGTTAATCCCCGTTATTTTTTTTCAATAATGAGGATTTCCGCATTTTCGGGTGGGATCACGATCTGTTTGTTTTTGATTTTTGAATAGAATGCACGGGCTTTCTGATGCTTTTTCAAATTCAATGTAATCTTTTTTGACTTTGCATTTTCATTGAATAGCAAAATAATTTTTTTCCCGTTCCATTCAAGACCGAGCAGATCCGGATATTTCATGTTCATGACTTCCGGGCAGACATCGGTACGTTTTCCTTTTACAAAAAAATCTTCCAATTCTGCAATTGCACGTGTCGCTTCCCCAATATAATATCCGATACCACCGCAGAATTCCGTATAAGCAGAAATATCAACGCCGACCCGATAAGTGGCAATCAAACGCAGAATAATGCCTTTCCAACGGGATGGGACAAAATAGCCATCGGGGTTGCCATCCATGGCGTTGCCGGGGCCGAATGTGCTGGGTTCGGTGAATACCTGTGCGATCATGCCCCGATAATCAGGTTTCAAATTTGCAACATATTTATCCTGTTCTTCCTGATTTTCTCTGTTTATAGCATATTTTGCCGGATGACCGAGGAAAAGGTAATCAAAAGGACCTTCAGAGGTCGAAAAATAGGATTTCATATGACTCTGAGTGTAGAACATCACTTTGAATCCCAGCTTTTTACAAATGTCATGAATGACGGCATGGATACGACGGTTCTGTTGAGAACGGAACTGTTCCCATTTACTATAATATTTATCCTTGATTTCCTGTGGTGACGGAGTGGAGGCAAGATTCTGTTGTTTTCCGAATTGATTGCGGCAACGGTTACAGAAACAATAGGATCCATTACCGGGAATATTACCGGCAGAACGCCAGACTTCTTCTTCATAATCGAAAAAGATTCCGACCGGTTTATATGCTGTTTGGATCTCATGCTGCAGTCCTTTTTTTACCATATTCCTAAAAAAAGTTCTACCTTCCGGAACATCTAACATATAAGAAGGGCAATACATTGTTCCAATTACAGGTGTCCCCCATTGGATGGTTGCTTTTGTCGGAAAATATTTTGCCTGTGCATCCGGATTTTTTTTATGTTGTTCATGCATATCTGTATAACTGTACATAAACAGCGAATGTAACGGGAAATTATTATCTGTCCAGATATAGCGTTTGATGCCGGTTTTATCATAGGCTTTGTGCAGACATTTGTCCAAATATTCATAACCCGGGAAATATTTTGCCCCAAGTACTGTGTTTACACCCGTTTTTGCTGCCTGTTCAACGAGGGCTGTCAGAACATCTTCCGGGAAAGTTGAGTAGCCGGAAAGAGGGACTCCTACGTAAGTCTGGATCATGATTCTTTGCGGTTGTCTGCCATTGACCGGAGGGTAAAAGCGGACCGGGATCGTTTTGAGTATTTCAGAGAAACGCCCCGGGGCAAGACGGGCAAAACGGATGGCAGCGGTTTTATTTACTTTTGCATCGGCAGAAACATGCAGGGGGATTCTAGCTTCCGGATATTGATTGTTGTGTGGGTATTTTGCCAGTTGAGCGGGGGTCCAGGACAGCAAATATTTCTGGTAGATACCGTTTTCTATTTTTACGGATCCGCACTGCTGTATTCCGGGTTCCTGATTCAATACATAACGGGCTTTTTTCTGTTTCGTATTCATCAGGGATACTCCGTCCGGCAGATACAATTCCACATACAACGCTTTTTTATAATCACGCTCCATTGGGTCCGGTGCTAATTTCAATTTCAGAAGCTGTGTGGAACCTGCAGGAAGCAGCCATTCTTTCTGTCTGCGGTGTACCATACTTTCTTTTGCGTAATAATCCCGATTCCAGAGGATCACCGTACGGAAATAACTCGTTGCTTTTTTGTTGCGGGGGACAACTTTCCCAGTTTTATCGACTTGGACTTCCTGCCATGCACTGTCATCGAATTTTATAGATGCGCTGTTGCCGGAAACGTTGGCAGGAGCTTCCTTCCATGCTCCGTTACACAGGGCATATTCCGGCGGAGTTTCCAGTTTGAAATATGGATTTTTTCCGGTGGGACGCAATGCGACTTCCATGACATTGAGTCCATCGCCGATTTTTAATTCTTTTACCGTTTTTCCGTTGATTTTGACCGTCCCCTCTGCATCATGGAAGGAGAAGTTGAATGGAAGAATGGTATTCTTCGGTGCTTCCTTTGGAAGAATTCGACCGTCATTGTCTGCCGGATCATAAGTCATGGAAATATCATCCAATACTGCATATCCGCCACCCGTAAATTGGAAGCCGGGACGTACGCTGTTCATATAGGAAAAATCGACCTTGAATTTCCAGGAATAAAGTTTCCAATCTTTGGTCAATGTCTTGAAATCCTGTCCCCAGATAGACCGTTTCCACATACCGCCGGAGTATCCGGATATCAGATAGGCAACTTTTCCCTGACCTTTTGCCCAGACTTTGATCGTGTACGTATCACCGTAACGGACAGGTGTCGGAAAATCATGTCTGATCCAAAGTGCATTCAATGGTGCACCTTTTGCCATAATGTATTTTCCGCCATATTTGCCGGAACGTTTTTCTGTACTGAGTTGTAATTCTCCGCCGGTCACATTATATTTTTCAGGGCGTCCGTCTTTGATGTCTTCAAAACCGGTATCGCCCACCGCGATTTCTATGGGGTTTGAATAGAGAGAAAATGCTGAGACAGCAACCCATGTCAATATAAATCGTAAACAAAATTTTTTCATATTTCGATATCCTTTCTGATTTTCTGTTAATGTCAAAACCATTTGACATTTTTTAGTTAAATAGTTCTAAAAATCAACACTTTATCAAAAAATATTGATTTTTCCTTATATTTTTGTTGAAAAAAGGGTAACAAAAGAGTCTCTTAATTGAAGGTTATCCTGTCC
>JAFVSW010000006.1 GCA_017503545.1 Lentisphaeria bacterium
AATATATTTGTCGGAAAGAAGCGCAGCGGCAACCAGCGCGCCGTCACGGATTTTGACCCCGTGATGAAGTTCATACCGTTCCTTCAAACCGCGCAGAATACTGATGGTGTCTTCCACCCCGGGTTCCGCCACAACAACACTCTGGAAACGGCGTTCCAGTGCCGGATCTTTTTCGATATATTTCCGGTACTCATCCAGCGTGGTCGCACCGATGCAATGGAGTTCACCCCGGGCAAGCATGGGTTTCAGAAGATTCCCGGCATCCATGGAGCCTTCCGATGCCCCTGCCCCGACGACCGTATGCAGTTCATCGATAAAGAGAATGATATTGCCGTCGGAAGACGAGACTTCTTTCAGTACGGCTTTCAGACGTTCTTCGAATTCCCCGCGGTATTTCGCACCTGCGATCAGGGCACCCATATCCAACGCAATGAGTTTCCGGTTCTGCAGGGATTCCGGCACATCGCCACGAACCATGCGCACCGCCAGACCTTCCACGATGGCGGTCTTCCCCACACCCGGCTCCCCGATGAGAACCGGGTTGTTCTTGGTACGCCGGGCAAGGATCTGAATGGCACGGCGGATCTCATCATCTCTGCCGATGACAGGATCCAGTTTATCATTCCGTGCGGCTTCCGTGAGGTCACGTCCGTATTTTTCCAATGCTTCGAACGAGGCTTCCGGATTTTCGTTGGTGACCCGCTGATTGCCACGGACTTCCATCAATGCTTTCAGGATCCCTTCTTTGGTGACACCGCACTCATTCAGCACAGCGGCACAGTCTTTTGCCGTCTCATAGATGGCAAGAAAGAGGTGTTCCGTGCTGATGTATTCATCTTTCATTTCTTCGGCTTTCTGCTTTGCGGCAATAAGGACCCCGCTGAAATCCCGTCCGGTATACGGATCGGAGGCGTTGCCGGAGACTTTCGGGAGTTTCCCGAGAAGTGCATCCACTTTATTCAACAGGAATTCATGATTCACATTCATCCGTTTGAGAAGCGAAGGGATCAACCCGTCCTCCTGTGTCATGAGGGCACGGAGAAGGTGTACGGCTTTGATCTCCTGATTGCCGTATTCCAGTGCGAACTGCTGGGCCTGCATCATGGCGGCGCGGGATTTTTCGGTGAGTTTCTGCATATCCATGTTTCGATCTCCTTCTGTTATTTGTTTTTGTTTCGTAATAAGCAACTCCCATGCCAACTTTTTTGGTGAATTGCAAAATTAAATGCACTTTTGTGAATTTTGAAGAGAGACAAAGTGCGTTTAGTCTTACAAAGGTTTTTTCATGGATCATAATGGCTTCTTTTTGTGCGTTTACTATTACAAAAGGATTGTAAAATCTTATAAATTGTGCGTTTAGTCTTACAAATTTTAAGCACGAAACAATGCTGACGCAGGGCGTTACGTTTCTCATTGAAGTTTTGTAAGAGAAAACGCACACCATAAAAAACAGGTTGGATCAGTAGCATTTTTGTAATAGTAAATGCACCGATTCAGCGAATAAAGATTTCTTTTATCAGATTTTTCCTTTCAGAAGTTGTTTATCAAGAATAATTTCATCGGGTTCGATGAGGGTAATATTCATTTTATTCAGGATACTTTTGCCGAAAATGGAATTGAAGCGTGTAATAGCTGGAATATCGTCAAAGTGTTTACGTTTAATACTGTTGAGATGCGAAAGGACGAGATCAATATCGTCTTGATTCAAGTCGTTGAAAGAAGTTTTTTTGGGAAGGATTTTTCTCAGGTTCGTGTGATTATTTTCAATATTTCCTTTTTGCCAAGCCGCATTTGGTTCACAGTAAAAGACCCATGTTCGGCGCTCTTTCGTTATGGGACTGAACTCAATTGCAATGGGATTGGAAAATTCTGAGCCATTATCGGTCAAAATCACTGGAAACAATTTTCGAAATGTGTCCAGCCCGAAATTACGTTCAAAGGAATCGAAATAGTCGATTACAGACTGGGAATTATTCGTATTACGCAGGCAGGCAAGGAGCATTCCGCATGGAAAAAGAATCGTCAGCAAAACTTTACCTCCAACTTCACCAATCACGGAATCCATCTGAACAGCAGCCAGTTCTGAATGTTGCTCCATGAAATTCAGATAATCAGAATATTTTCTGCCGATCCGGTATTTGGGATCAATTTTATGTCGGATTTTCTCTTTATTATTGCGAGACTTTCTGATATTCATCCGGGGCATACTCCCACGTGGAAGGTCAAAAATATTCCGATTCAGATAATTATAAATAGTTTTTTCGCATTTCTGAAAAATATCCGGATGAGACGCCATCATGTGATGAAGTGCCTGTCCACGTCTCAAACCAAGTTGGATTAATTCCATATACTGCTGGAGCTCAATTTCAGATGCATCAATTCCCTGTCTGGATTCTACTAATACAGTACGATATTCTTCCATAGCGTTTAATGCGCTATATAAAAACTTCCGTTTTGAGCACGATTTCAAATCTTTACAACCGTTACATACATACGGAGTATGTTCCAATTTTTTACACCTGTCCTCTATAAAATCAGGGCAATGCTTGTTGCATGAGACGATTCGACAACGACTGCATTTTCCCAAGCAGCTTGGCGGTGGAAGTTTGCAGACTTTGAATTTTTTGCATTGACGACTGTAAAGACAGTAATTGGTACATTTTCGGTGATCTGGATCTTCCTCAATACGGTGTCGTTTGAGTTCGCGGTTGATTGTAGTGTGGCTCCGACCAAGATT
>JAFVSW010000061.1 GCA_017503545.1 Lentisphaeria bacterium
ATGGCGGGTGCGCTGTCAAACAATGGAATACGGATGGCGGGCTTTGGACTGCTCCGCTCCCTGCCGGACACCGGTTTCTTTATCGCAACCGCGTCATGGTCGTAAACTCCCGTTATCCGGCAGAAGGTCTTCTCCATTGCGATAAATGGGAATGTGAACAGGATAAACCCACCTGGCGTTGGCAGAAATGCCGGATGCATTATGCCATGCCGGAACAATTGCGCAAAGATGCAGTAAATGCCGAGATTGTATTATATTTCGGATGGCAATGCTGCCGGTTCCGCGGGGTCAGAATTGATGAGGAAGGCATAGATTTGCCTTTTGATTCTTCCATATTCAACGCTCCCAATTGTAATTTTGTATTGGAAGACATGCCGGTCTCTTATCTGGCTCCGGGACAATGGCACCCGGATTCTGAAAACGGGATCCTGTACTACAAACCGCTGCCCGGTGAACAGATGGGAGATGCTTGTTTCTTTACCGGTGGTGCGAAAAAACTGCTGATTCTTGACCAGGTAAAAAACGTAACATTTGAAAATATTACATTCCGTCATACCGGCGATGAACAAATCGCCAATTCTCATCAGGCGGATCATTTGACCAGTGGTGCGATTGAGTTCCGTTTTGCCAAAAACTGTGTTTTCAAAAATTGTACTTTTGAATCCCTTTCCTGCTGGGGTGCTGATATCCTTTCCGGTTCCACGGATAATACATTTACTCATTGTACTTTCCGGGAATTGGGATCCGGTGCGGTCAAAATGTCGGGCGGGCATCCATATCATGCAGTCAGTATGTATTGCGGCAGAAACCGCGTTGAGCATTGTACGATCACAAAAGGCGGTAACCGCTGGGCAGGCTGCGTGGCATTACTGATCCGTCATTCCGGAGAAAATGTATTGGATAATAACGAAATCAGTTATTTTCCGTATAGTGCCATTTCCTGTGGTTGGTCCTGGGGATATATGCCGTCTTCCGCAAAAAATAACAAGATTACCAAGAATCTGATTCATGAAATCGGACGTCATAATCTGGTACATGACATGGGTGCGATTTATCTTCTTGGCGACCAGCCGGGAACCGTTGTTGCGGAGAATCATATTTACAACGTGTTCAGCAGTCATTTCTGTTGGGGAATCTATCTGGATGAAGGCAGCGCAAACATGCTCTTTGAACGGAATCTGGTCCATAATTGTACCAATGAACCGTTCCGGGTCCATTTTGGCAAAAATAATATTGTGCGTGATAACGTTTTCATTGCTGCGCCCGGTTCTGCCTGTATTTCCACAACACGGGGTACAATGGAGAAACATTTGCCAAAATTTAACCCCGGTGAAAAAGTTTTTGATTTGATTGGAAATCTCTGCATTTCAAACGGACAGCCGTTTTTTGCAAAATCTCTGTTATATGTAGAGGGAAAACAGACCATGCTGGATACCTGGGCAGGCAATTATAATTATTGCTGGCAAACGGATCCCGCATGTAAAACTAAATTCTGTGACGATTTCTGTAGAACAGGTTCTACTACTTATACACCGATCCCGGATGAAGTATTTATTGTGCCCGGCAGAGATGATCGATCCAAATTTTTTGAAGGACCTCTGCCGTCGCTCGAAACATTGCGTCAGAATGGAATTCCGGAGCAGCTTTGCAGTATTTACAAAAAATATCTGGAAACGATAAATTCTGCCGCAGCTGTCCGGTAAAATTTCAGCACAATGGATGTCGAAAAACAGTCCTTTGAGGGAAAAAATTATTTTATCGCTCATCACTTCAACTGAGTTTTTTAATTAACACGTAAGATAAAAACACTGCTGTCCGGTAAAAATTTTGGAGCAATAGAAGGTTAAAAAAGATCTCTTTGATGTGGAAATAGCAGTTTATTGGTATTCACCGGACTCTTAAATTTACTTTGTAAGATAAACTTTTTATTCGAAAAAAAACGCAGATTAATTGGAAAACAAGCCCCGGCGGGGCGGCAAGAGTCAAACAGCTCCGTCTTCATTTTATTACGCCGTGACAAGCCAGGGTGAAGCGCAGCGTAACCCTGGGGATAAGACGTCGAACGACATTGACCATGACCGGCATTGACGGATATGGCGTTCCGGCACGGAATGACATATTCGCCAATG
>JAFVSW010000062.1 GCA_017503545.1 Lentisphaeria bacterium
TATTCTGCAAGGCAAAATAACGCTATAAACTGAATATGCCGAATTTCGGCTTACCGCTATTACTCAACAGGCGACTTCTGCGAAAGACCTCTTACCTTAAACTCAAAGGTCAATGGGGAATGGTCATATACAATCTGCAAAAACGGAGTTGGAAAGGTTGCAAAAACAGGGCAACACGGCGGCAAACAGGAGAGCTGCCGAACAACCAGCCGACCAAGGGAACAAGAGCCGCGACACGCCCCCTTTCCGGCAAATAAAAAAGGCGACACCGTTGCGATATAAGGTCAGCAGCCATCCCGAAAGTCAAAAATTGTTTTCATGGAGTGCAATGGTTGCAATATCGGTCTCCACCTGACTTTTTACGTTTTTTTCAAAACGATACCGGGGAATAAAGTTGAAAAGTTGAGGATATATGCTATTGTAATACAGGGTTCGGTACTTTTATGTTACATAGAATGGTTCCGTTTAAAAACACCACGTCTGGGTGTGTTTGCCCAAAATCGCGGCGATATCGAATTAATGGAAAATACCGAGGCAGAAATCGCCGCAGATTGGATGGACGGATTGGCACGTAAACAGTGTATCCGGGATCAATAGAGAAATATGAGGTAAGAATGAACAACAACTGGATCAAGATGTTTCCGGGAGTGTGGAAACTTCAAATCGGCGAATGTCCGGTTCGCTTGAGCGATTTTAGCGGAAAACAGCCGGCTGAAAAACTCAAAACTCTTCCGGAAACAGATCTGCCGGATTTTCCGGAATGTGATCAGGCGGGTAATTATACAGTCTTCCGCCTTGCACTGCAGGAAGATGACCATATCCTCGGTTGCGGTCTGCTGTTTCAGAAAGTTGTTACCGATCATCAGGTATATCATTTGAAAGTCGATCATTTTGCAGGGATGGAACTCGGCAGCACTCATGCGCCGATCCCTTTTGCTGCAATCTCCAATGGACTCGGGATCTTCTGCAATACACCGGCAAAAACATCCTTTTATATCCGGACAGCCAACCGGAAAGAAGATAAACAATTTATTAGGGAACACAATCGTGCCCTGGATCCGGAATGGAGTTGTTACAATCCGCCTTATTTTCTTGAAATTGCAATACAAAGCACAAATTTTGATCTGCTCCTTTTCCGGGGACAGAATCTCAAGGACTGCGTGGCGCGTTTCAATCTGTTCTGCGGTGGAGGATTCATCCCGCCGAAATGGGGACTCGGTTTGTGGCACAGAACAAATCTGACCATGAAGGATGCTGATATTCGCCGGGTTGTACAGGAATATAAGGAACACAACTACCCCTTATCCGTGATTGGTCTGGAACCAGGCTGGCAAAGCAATTCCTATCCCTGCACGTACGACTGGTCAAAGGAACAATTTCCGGATCCGCCGCAACTGATCGCGGATCTGAAACAGCAGAATGTGCGGGTCAATTTATGGGAAAATCCATATATTTCTGAACGCTCCACGTTGTATGAGAAACTGTATCCGCTGTCCGGTTCCCATTTGGTTTGGGGCGGGATCGTACCCGATTATACGCTGGAAGAAACCCGAAAAGCGATTCAGAATCACCATAAAATAAATCATGTGGATCACGGCATCAGCGGATATAAATTGGATGAAAGTGACGGCTATGACAAATGGTTGTGGCCGGATCATGCACAATTCCCTTCCGGTCTCGATGGAGCGACGTATCGGAATCTTTGCGGTCTCTTGTTCCAGCGGATCACGTATGAGATTTTCCATGAAAAAGATCAGCGGACTTACGGTCTTACCCGATCCACCAATGCCGGTGGCGCAGCGTTTCCCTATGTGGTCTATAATGACCGCTATGATTTCCGGGAATATGTAACAGGCTTATGTTCCTGCGGCATGACCGGCGTTCTCTGGTGTCCGGAAGTCCGGGGAGCACAAACTGCTGACGAATGGATCCGGCGTTTTCAGCTTGTGGGGATCAGCCCCATGCTGCTGCTCAATGCCTGGGCGAACGATGCAACGCCGTGGATGTTTCCGGAAGCAGAACAGGCGATACGTGATGTAATTGCTTTACGGCAAAAATTGATGCCGTATCTGTATTCCGCCTTTGCCCGGTATCATTTTGAAGGGATCCCGCCATATCGGCCTCTTGTCATGGATTACGGCTTTTTCACAGAGCCGCAGAAAAATGCGCAAGGAAATCTTGATGATACCGCCAATCCTTATCAGGAAATCAAACAGAAAGATATTACGGATCAATTTATTGTGGGGGATTACCTTATGGCAGCA
>JAFVSW010000063.1 GCA_017503545.1 Lentisphaeria bacterium
CTGCGGAACGTCTTCAACGCGGAGGCTGTCATGGGACAATATTATTCAATGTCTTATCCCAGGGTTACGCTGCGCTTCACCCTGGCTTGTCACGGCGTAATGAAATGAAGACGGAGCTGTCTGACTCTTGCCGCCCCGTTGGGGCTTGTCTATCGGCAAATCCAAGTTTGTCTGGACGTTAAGGTTTATACTTATTTTACGTGTAAAACAGGTCGATTCTACATTCTGTATTCGTTTGTTATATATTTTTGAGCATAATTGTGGTACAAACCGTCGAAGAACCGAATTTTTTGGAAATATAGGTAAAAAAAGATAAAAAAAAGTACAATAAACATTTGAAAATTAAAAATGAAGTTGTATATTATAGTTCCTAAATGTACAGGAAGCGGTTTCCTGTATGCTAAACATTAAACAAGTCGGTAATAAACCAGGAGATTTGGAAGGAAAACCAATGGTAAAGATCAGACTGAAAAAGACAGGTGCAAAGAACTGGATCAGTTTCCGTATCGTTGCATGTGATGTACGGAAACAGCGGGATGGCAAAATGCTCGAAGAATTGGGCTATTATGATCCCCGCAGAAGCGATGAAAAAATGAACGTTGAACGTGTAGAGTACTGGGTGTCCCAGGGTGCGCTCATGAGCGAAACTGTTGCAGACATCTACAAACGTGCGAAAGCCGGCACACCGAAAGTGTACGGTCAGGCCGATGCCTACACGAAGAAAAAGAACTTCAAGAGCGACGCTCAGTAACAAGCAAGAAAATTTTTTCTGAAATATAATCGCGCAAGCGGTTATAGGAGTTGTAAACATGGGTTTTTGGTCAAAACTGTTTGGTGGCGGTACGAAAACAGAAACTGTTGAAAGTGCCACGGAGAAAAAACAGAACAGTTCAGCTTCCGGCAAAAACGGGAACAATAATTCCCGCCCTGCACGCGCTGTCAGTCTCCAGGATTTGGAAGGATTTGTCGAATTTGTGGCAAAATCCCTTGTTGATTTCCCGGATGAGCTGAAAGTATGCAGTGAAAGTACAGCCGATGGTAAAATGATCAAGATTATTTGTCTTGCCAGTGATCGTGGAAAGATCATCGGTAAGAAGGGTAAAACAATTATGGCATTGCGCGCGTTGGTGGCTGGTGCTGCCGGACGTACACGGGAACGCATCTCTGTAGAAGTTCCTGATGATGTTGATTCTGCAAAGGATTGAGCGTGGCACTCCGTATTGATATCTTAACTCTGTTTCCGGAAATTTTCTTCGGTCCTTTCGATTCCAGTATTATCGGAAGAGCCAGAAAAAACGGATTGGTGGAAATCAATGCAGTCAATGTCAGAGATTTTACTCATGATAAACATGGAACGGTGGACGATACACCATATGGTGGCGGACCCGGCATGTTGATGAAACCGGAACCGTTATTTGAAGCGGTTCGCTCATTAAAAACTGAACGTTCAAAGGTGATTTTAACCGGACCACGGGGTCGGAAGTTCAATCAGAGTGCAGCAAGAAGCATTGCAGCACAGGAAGAACATCTGATTATCATCTGCGGACATTATGAAGGCGTAGACGAACGTGTGCGTCAAGCCCTGGCAGATTGGGAGTTTTCCATTGGGGATTACATCCTTACAAGCGGAAATCTTGCAGCCATGGTCATGACCGATGCCATCGTACGGCTTCTTCCCGGAGTACTCGGCGACGACAAATCCGGTGACGATGAGTCTTTTGAAGAATCCGGACTTCTGGAATATCCCCAATATACGCGTCCGCCCGTCTTCGAAGGTATGGAAGTACCGCATGTTCTCCTCAGCGGTTCGCATGGAGATGTGGCACAATGGCGTAAAGCACAGTCCTGGAATGAGACTGTACGTCAGAGACCAGACCTTATTTAATCAAGAATAATATTCATATTGGAGGAAAATAAAATGAACGTGATTGACAAAATCGAAAAAGAACAGTGCAAAGCCACTGTCACGGATTTCGCAGTTGGCGATACCGTAACCGTTGCCACGAAGATCGTGGAAGGTTCTAACGAACGTATCCAGAAATTCTCTGGTGTCGTTATCGCACGTAAAAACAGCGGGATCCGCGAAACTTTCACAGTACGCCGGGTTTCCTTCGGGTGTGGGGTCGAAAAAATCTTCCCCATCCATTCTCCCCGCGTCGAAAGCATCACGGTTGATCGGAAAGGTTCCGTTCGTCGTGCAAAATTGTACTACCTGCGCGACAAAATTGGCAAAAAAGCCAAAGTCAAAGAGCAGAAATATGTCGCTCCCGGAAAATAATAAAGTTTCCGATCTTACTGGCAGCGGGGATTTCCTCGCTGCTGAAAGTCCCCTGTTAAGTTATGAATCTTCTCTCGCTGAACAGGGGATTTTTTATGCCGCAGGTATCGATGAAGCCGGACGCGGTTGCTGTGCCGGTCCTGTCGTCGCTGCCGCGGTCCTTTTTACCCGGAAAGATTGTATCCCTGCCGGGATCTTCGATTCCAAACAACTCTCGGAAAAGAAACGTATGGAATTACGGCAGAAGATCATGAATACGCCAGGGGTATATTATTGTGTAGCGGAAATATCACCGGAAGAAATTGATGCTTCCGACATCCTGCGTGCCACCTGGAAAGCCATGGCAAAGGCGTTATCCGGCATCATTCCGCCCGCAGAATATGCGCTGGTGGATGGAAATCCGGTAAAAGGGCTTCCCCTGACCTCTCAGAATATTGTAAAGGGGGATGCAAAGTCTGCCTCAATCGCAGCAGCAAGTATTCTGGCAAAAACCCATCGTGATCTTTACATGATGGAAGCCGCAAAAAAATGGCAGGAATACCAGTTCGATGTTCACAAGGGATATTGTACAAAACTCCACACGGAACTGATCGAAAAATATGGTCCCTGCCCGATCCACCGGAAAACATTTGAGCCGGTGAAATCCATTTTGAATCCCCCGGATATGATTCAGGGGGAATTGTTCTGAATTAAATTTACTTGACGATCTGCATTAATTTTCCGGCGCAATTGCTGGTAATGCCATCCACGTTTGCATCCAGATAATATTTTGCGCCTTCTTCGGTATCAATGGTCCAGACAGCAACGTCATAGCCTTCGCCCTGTAATTTCTTTACCATATCGGCATCAAAATGTTCGGTCAAACCATTGGCATCGATTCCATCGGCCTTGAGATCATACAAGGTATCCATGATTTCTTCAAAATCAGGGTGATATTTTCCGTTGTCATCTTTTCTGAATGAGGTCAGCCACAAGGCTTTCACATCCGGGTATTCCACCTTGAACTGTTTGACAATGCTCTTGATGAAAGAGATCATAACGATCTGTTCTCTGGGAACTCCGGCGGCATCCACTTCTTTCATCATCGCAGGGATAATGGCAGGATCTTCCACTTTGATTTCCACATAAAAAAGTTTACCCGGCTTGAGTGTCTTCAACGCATCAGAAAAAAGCGGGATCTGCTCCCCGTCATATTCGGCTTTTCCGTTACAGGCATTCAGTTTGCGTAAATCTTCAAAGGATGTATTTTTGATTTCGCAAGCAACGCCGCAAGTACGTGTTGTAATACTGTCATGGCTGCACACAACCACTTTATCTGCCGTAAAATGGATATCCGTTTCCATACCATCGGTATTACGTTCCATTGCAAGGTTGAAAGCGGCGAGTGTGTTTTCCGGAGCATCGTGAGATTCTCCACGATGAGAAATCCATAATGTAGACATGGTAAAAAATCCTTTCCATTGTTTTAGATAAAGAGGTAATCTCAACAAGAGTTTTCAGGCATTTTTGAAGACTTTTGAAATTGCCTCATAAAAATAATATACATACATCAAGAGTATTTTCAAGAAAGTTTAGTAAAATTTTTAGAAAAAATCAACTTGACTTTATTTCTCCGCAGTGTATAATATACCATTATGAAATATAAAAACGTTATACCCGGAATTTTTCAGAACAGACCGAACCGTTTTATCGCAGAGGTCATGGTCGACGGCACACTGCATCGTGTTCATGTAAAAAATACAGGCAGATGCCGGGAATTGCTTGTACCCGGAAATACCGTTTATCTGGAAGTCTCCGATAACCCGGAACGGAAAACAAAATACAGTTTGATCGCGGTGGAAAAACGCCGTCCCGCCCCATTGTTGATCAATATGGATTCCCAGGCTCCCAATCAGGCGGCGGAAGAATGGCTGCGGAATCATGCCGGATTCTCCGGCCAGGTAAAGATCCGGCGGGAAGTCACATACGGTCAATCCCGGTTCGATTTTTATATTGAGGATGGACCAAGAAAAATCTTTGCGGAAGTCAAAGGGGTCACATTGGAACACAACGGGATCGCCTCCTTTCCGGATGCCCCGACCTTACGCGGTGTGAAGCACCTCCGGGAATTACAAAACTGTATAAATGACGGATTGGAAGCCTGGGTCATCTTCATTATACAGATGAAAGAGATTACACTTTTCCGCCCCAATGATGAAACACATGCCGAATTCGGAACTGCATTGCGGGAAGCTGCGGCGCACGGGGTGAAGGTGATTGCATTGGATTGCATCATCACGCCGGACACCATGATTGTTTCCGATCCGGTAAAATGTGAAGTATAAAGGAGGGAGAAATGCAACTATATTTTGATGAAAAAACAGAATTGTTTCAGGCAGTATTGAAAATTTCCAAACTCATACAAAATGCCGGGGGACGGGCGTTGCTTGTCGGTGGCTGTGTCCGTGACGCCTTACAGAACAATCCATGCAAAGATTTCGATCTGGAATGTTATAATATTTCCGCAGAACGCATACAGGAAGTATTACAGAATGATTTCAAACTGGACCTTGTGGGAATGAGTTTCGGCGTCATGAAAGTACATCATTACGATATTGACATTGCTCTGCCGCGCAAGGAAAACAAAACCGGTGCCGGACATCGCGGTTTCATGGTGGATTGCATTCCGGATTTGACCTATGCAGAAGCGGCAGCACGGCGGGATTTCACTCTCAATGCCATGATGTATGATCCATTGAAAAAAGAATTCATTGATCCCTGGAATGGCAAAAAAGATTTGGAAGAAAAAATACTGCGTCATGTCTCTGACCATTTTTCGGAAGATCCGTTACGGGTTTTGCGCGCCATGCAGTTCGCTGCCCGCTTTGATTTCTCTGTCGCACCGGAAACCGTGGAATTATGCAGAACGATCCCGCAGAATGAATTACCTGTCGACCGGATCGGACCGGAATGGGATAAGTTATTGTTGAAAGGCAAAAACATTGCGGCAGGTATTGATTTTCTGCAGCAATGCGGATGGCTTCCGACAGAATTGAAAGAGATTCCATTACCCCCCCTGGAACAAATCCCCGAACAGCGTACAGGGAATGAAAAAGAGGATCGTATTCTGGCGTTGTCCGTACTGTGTCACACATTGCAGGATGATGCCATCCGTACTCTGTTGGATCAATTATACCGGCTGAACGGTTTGGCAGATACGGTCATCGCAATGACAACGTGCCATTCTTCCTTACAGCAAAGTCACAAAATCTCTGCCAGAAAAATACGGCGCATGGCACTTGTGGTCAAAAATATAGATCTTCTTCTGCGAGTATCGGCATGTTGTGCGCCGGAACGCCATCATCTCCGGGAACAGGTACGTACACAGGCAGAAGCGTTGGGCATTCTTTATACGCCCCCTATTCCGCTTTTACAGGGGCGGGATTTGATTCTTCACGGGCTCCATCCCGGGAAAGCCATGGGTGAACTTTTAAAGAAAGCCTTTGAAGCACAATTAGACGGAGAATTTTCCGATCATGCGGCAGCGATCGAATGGCTGCAGAAAGAATTGCAGAACGGGGAATACGATTTTTCGTAATTTCATTATATGCAGTTATTATCCGGTAATTTCACGATGTATTAATGGAATATTAATTTTCCAAAAAAATATCTTTTTTCTTCTTGAAATGATACGACTCTCATGCTAATATACGGATAGAATCAACAAAATATCACATGGAGACTCAAGCTATGAAATGTTATTGGAATCCCGCCGATACCCCGGCTGAACTTTATACCATGCTCCGCACACTGGCAGAAGAATATCCCATTGCCGAAGATGCGGCGGCAGCCAATATCCGGTTTGTCAAAACAGATGCGCCGGAAACATTATCCGTAAAATACGAGGACAATGTCTGGCTCATCACCTATGGCAGAACAGCCTTTGCCGCCCGCGGTCTTGCATATGCCATGGCAGAGATGGAATGTAATGAAACGATTGCCTTCAAAACATACGGGATCCTGTTTGATTGCACCCGCGGCAACATCATTACAGTCAAACATTTCAAACATTGGCTGCGCCGTCTTGCGTTGATGGGATACAATATGGCAATGATTTATACGAAGGATGCTTATCAATTGCCGGATGAACCTTATTTCGGATACATGCGCGGAGCCTATTCCATGGCGGAAATCAAAGAGATCGATGCTTATGCAAAACAATTGAATATTGAAATCATTGCCTCCATTCAGGCATTGGGGCATCTGGAACCGATCCTCCGCTGGCCGGTATACGGAAAAGTCCGGGATACCGCCAGTACGATCATGGTGGATAATCCGGATGCACTGAAACTGGTGGAAAAAATCATCACCTTCTGGAGTGAAGCTCTGACATCACGCCGTATTCATCTCGGCATGGATGAAACACATGACTTGGGCAGAGGAGCATTCATGGATCAGAATGGATATGAAAACCCGTTCCATATCTACAATCGCCATTTGGGACGCGTGTGTGACATTTGCAAAAAGCTGAATCTGGAACCGATCATCTGGTCGGATATGTATTTCCGCTATGCCAATAAAACTCAGAATTACTATGATACCAACTCCGAAGTTCCACAGGAAGTCAAAGATGCTATTCCAAAAATGGTCCAACTCTCTTATTGGGATTATTATCACCGGGATGAAGCAATCTATGAAAAAATGCTGACCCGGACATCCGCACTCAACGGCAGTGCCCCGTTTATGGCATCCGGTGTCTGGACTTGGAGCCGGATGTGGACGGATTATGAAATGACTCAGGCAACCATCCGCCCCTGCGTCAAAGCCTGCAATAAAGTCGGAGCGAAAGAAATCATTTACACGCTGTGGGGAGATGACGGCGGCTACTGTGAATTCGATTCCGCATTTGCCGGTCTTGCCTGGGCAGCAGATTATGCGTATAATCAGGAACAATCGGATGAAGAACGGCTTGCGAAATTTTATCAGGCAGTCTGCGGAACCTCCTATCAACTCCAAATTGCCTGCGGAAAGCTCTGCTATACTTATAAGCTGGATAATGGACAGATCGTCAAAGTTCCATCCAATCTGATCTTCTGGGATGACCCGCTGTTGGGAATCGGGTGGAATGAATTACACTCAAAAAATCACAAAGCGGATCTTGTCGACTGCATCCTTGCCGATTATCGGGAAGTCCGCGATCTGACCGCTGCCCATCGGAATGACACCGCCGCCGGCTACCTGGATCATGCCTGGAATATTGCCAATGTTGCGATCAGGAAATTGGAATTCCGCCGGAAACTGCTTGCTGCGTATAAAGCAAATGATCAAGCAGTCCTGAAAGAAATTGCAGAGAAAGATGTTCCGCAGATGCTTGAAGATCTGAACCGCTTTCTGACCTCCTACCGGACCCAATGGAAACGGAGTTTCAAACCGTTCGGTTTGGAAATGATGCACATCCGTATCGGCGGCTTGTGTGAACGTTACCGTGAAACAGCGCGTATGATCAATGAATATCTCAACGGTGAAATCGAAAGCATCATGCAGTTGGATGAAAAATATGAAACCAACGGCAATCTGTATTTTCAATACAAAGACCTTGCAACCGGCTGTTTCTTTGTATAAACGCAGATCGCAAAGTTACCGCCAATCGCAAATCAAAGAAAAAATCTCTTTGTTCTGCAATTTTCTGTAATATTCCGGCATTTGTTCCGGTTTGCAGACCGTATTCAGGAATGGTGTCGGATCGATTTCGCCCCGGCGAATCAATTCGATCACACGCTGTCGGTCTTCAATATTCCGATCTTGCGGCGTCAGAATAAGCACACCTTCTCCGGGGATGAAATCGTGAGGATTGACCGGTGCTTCATTGACATAATTTGCCTGAAAAACCAATCGCGGCCACGTTTTTTCATTGAAATTGACCTGTACCATCTCATCTTGGGAAAGCCGATAATAGGCACGTTCTTTATGACGGAGCATCCGACATGCCAGTTTGGCTCCGGAAATCGACCCGCTTGCCTCTGCAACAATATCATAACCACAATTTCCAAATGCTTTCAGACGTTCTTCCGAATTCGGTTCTGAAAGATTCACAGCTGCATAACATCCCAATTTCTCCGCTTCTTTCAACCGGCTGGCATCAAGATCACATACCACTACACGGCATCCGGCATGTATAAAAAACATGGCAGAAAATAAGCCGATCAAACCGGCACCGATCACCAATGCCGTTTCGCCCTCTACCGGGCGGGCAGACAACATGCCGCGTAAACTGATCGCTGCCACTTCGGCGATCGTATAAGGCAATAGTTCTTTGACACCACCCGGTAACAAAACAGGTGCATCTTCGCCCTCTGTACAATAAACATGCTTTGCTGCCTGCCCGCCCCACATGATTTCACAATCCGCAAAAGGTTGATCCGGATTACGGCAGGATATCAAATCACCAACCCGGAAATTCTTCACATCCGCACCGCAATAAATGACTTCAGAAATCGCAGCGTAACCGGGAACGACCGGGTAACAACCGGCAGCGCCGTAATGCCCGCCGAGAACGCGTAATTCCGTTCCCGGAGAGGTAAAGGTGTAAATTGTTTTTGCCAGGATCTGATTTGGCTTACATTCGGGGAGCGTCACATCACCAAGTCGAACCTGATCAACGTCATCAAAAATAATTGCTTTTGTTGTATTCATAAAAAACTCCTATGTTTGTTTCTGCGGATAATATACTTTATTTTGGAATAAATAGAATACAGAAAACGCATCACGTCTTTATAAAAAACGGGAATTCTTTCTGTTTGTTTTTGCAATTTTGAAATCAACAGTATATATTGCAGGAAGAATGAAGGATATAAATTTAAATTTTCAAGGACAAAAGGTTTTCCCATGGCATCCATCTCTTGCGTTTGTGCAGCGGACATCGCGGTCAGTAAAACATCAGATAGCGACTTGCATGAGCACGGTTATATTGAATTAGTCTATATTTCGGAAGGATTCGGGGTACATAAATCAAACGGCGTGTTCTATGCCTATCAAAAAGGACAACTCATTATCTATCAGGCAGGCAATTTTCATGCAGATTTCGCATCCTGTCCGGGGGTACAATTCTGTATCGGACTGAAAGGGTTGGCAGCAGAACAATTACCGGAAGGCACCTGGAATTGTTCGGAAGAAAGTAAAAAAATCATATCCCAACTCCATACCGTCATGACAGAACAGCAAAGCAAGTGGAAAACCATGGATATGGACCTGCTTGCCGGTGCGCTGGTGTTCCGTTTACGCAGAGATTTGCAGCAAATCCCGACTTCATCCCCGCAGACAGAAAAATCTGACATCTGTGAAATCGCACGGAATGAAATGGATAAAAATCTGGAAAATCCCTATACTTTGGATCAGTTATGCAGCAAGATTTTTATCAGTAAAAGTTATCTCCGCAAATTGTTCCGGGGCAAATACGGGGAATCACCTCTTGCCTATCTCATCCGCAAAAAGTTGGAAATCGCGGAAGAACGGCTGATCATCACGGATCTTCCGATCCATGAAATTGCAGAAAAAATCGGATTCAGCAATCCCTTTTATTTTACCACTCTTTTCACAAAGAAAATAGGCATGTCCCCCTCTGCATACAGAGAAAAATTCAAAAAGAATCCAGCTTCATCCGACAGGGAAATAAACGTCTGAACAGTATTAGTAAGCATGACAAAACCGATTCATGCCGCCAGATAAGTTCAACGCAAACTCATCAATCGGTCAAAACAGTCTTTCAATTCCGGAATGGAAAAGGTATCGTATGCAGTTTCTGCTTCGCTCTGAATGGAAAGCAGACGGGGTGACTTTAACAATTCCGGCATGACCGTATTCCAATCAATGGTGCCATGCCCCGGCAGTTTATGCCAGTCACCGGTCTGATCGTTATCATGCACATGTGCGGTAACGATATAGGGTTGTAATTTTTTCAACGGATCTGCGCAGAAAAATTGCTCCTGACCGTTTGCATAAAACATGGCAGGGCGTTTGGGTTCGGGGAGCAGATAATGCGCATGACCGACATCGAAGCAGCAACCGAAACAGTCGGAAGCAAATGCCTTGAAAACGGGCAACAGAGAATCGGCACTGCCCGGATTTTCACAATTATTTTCCAATGCAATGATCAAACCGCATTTTTCAGCTTCCGGGAGCAATACATCCAAAGCACGCATGATACATTCTGTACATTTTTCAACGGATACGCCAAAATAAATATGTTCATGCGCACCTGTATGCACAGTGTAGGTACGACATCCGATATCTGCGCAATACCGCATTGCTTTTTTATGCGCTTCCAGCATGGAAGGAATCAGAGACGGGAACCGACCGCCGATCCCCAATCCCAATGCCGGCCCCCAAACACCATGCGCATCGGAAAAACGGAGTTTATGATCCTGAGCCAGCATCATCAGCCGGATCAGGAATTTCGGTTCCACCAATATCCGGTCAAGAAACTTGGCAATCAAAGCGATATCAGTGCAGCCGACAGCCTCAAATTCAGCAAATTGCTTTTCCAGGACTTCATCGTTTGATCTTTCAAATGGATACAAGTACGTGACAGTTACATTTGCATTCATCTCCGGTCTCTCCTTATGGTGTAAAAAATCCAGTCATTCTACGTTCAATCATGCAATTTTACTATACTATGCGGAGAAAGAAATGCAAGAAAAAAAATTGAATTTTTCTCTCTTTCTGAAAAAAAATGCCTTATCTCAGGTCATAAAACATAAAAAAATGAGAAAATATTCTGTTTTGCAGCAAAAATAATCTTGTAATTTTCAAACGGCGGTTATATATTGAGACAAAATGATAATCAGCTTTTTATCTTTTCCGAGAGTTCATTTTGAAACAGAATGTAATGAATTTTCACAAGTTCTTTATCCGGAATTTAAACAATTCAAACAATAACATAAGAGGTAATTTCAAAAGTCCGGCAAAATTTGACTGAAAAAGGATTGTTGAAGAGATGGGAATGGTAGTTTGTTCCGGCGTCGCCTTACGGCTATGCCGTGACAAGGCGTGGGAAATAACCATCCACCTTCGCCAAGGCTACGGCGGACAAGCCTCAAACGCTCCGTTTTCAGATCTCAACAAGAGTTTTCAGGCATTTTTGAAGACTTTTGAAATTGCCTCATAAAAAACAAAATGCAAGAGGAGGTAAGTAAGTTATGAAACGCAAGAATGTATTCACACTCATTGAACTGTTGGTTGTTATTGCGATTATCGCCTTACTGGCATCAATGCTGCTGCCGGCATTGACAAAAGCAAAAGATATAGCGAAACGCAGCAATTGTCTTTCCAATCTGAAATCGTTGGGATCCGGATTTATGATGTACGCGCACAGCAATAACAGCAATCTGCCAATGACAAAATTTTTGAACGGCAGCACAAACAGCGGCTTGATTTGCGGCATCATCAATGAATTGAAAATAGCAAAAGAAGCCATTCATGCAAAAAAAAGTGTACTCATATGTCCCTCTTATATCAACAAGGATTTGCTTTACAGTGAAAAAAGTTTGCGGCAATGGGACTGGGTGGATGGTGACGCAACATGCGGGATTTATTACAGTTACGGCGGAAACGGCCACATTTTTACCTTCCCCACCAATCCCTGGCTGAAAGAAAGCGTAAAGTTGGATAAACTGCGGAAACCCGGTCAGGTCTTTGGAATGGCAGAAACCTACGGCGGCAGTCTTATTGAATATGCCGCACAACGTTTCTTTAATGCACACGGAAAATCGTTCAATATTGTCTGGATGGATGGGCATACTTCCAACTACAAAAACATGTATGCACCCAATATCTCGCTTTCCAGTATTCTCGGCATCGGCCCCGGTCCCTCCGGACGGGCAATCGCGGTTAATTATCCCAGCAAGACATTATACACCGGACTCAAACCGTTCTGGGGTGATGAAAATTGAGATCAGAACAATAATCCGTAAAACAGGATTTGTTTGAATAATTGCATAAACGTTCAGTTATAAGGAGAAAGATCCACCATGCACCTGTACCGCCTGATTCCATTGCTGCTGTTATTCTGTTTCTGCAACGGGTGTTCCGACATTATCGAGCAGGACACCCTGCCGAATGAAAAAAATTTGGAAAAGACAGCAAACATTTTGTATCAGTCCCGATTCTGTAACGATGCAGAAGGATGGCAGCCGATCGGCCATTCGACCTGGAGTGATTCCGCCCGTGTACCTGGAAAAACCGGATCATTACGGGTCAGCCGCAATTCTGATGCCGAAGCAAAACAGGAAACAAAATGGATTTCCCCCGTAATACCGCTCAAAGGGAAACGTGTCAAAGTCAGTTTCTTTGCCGCGGATAACTATCTGGTACAGCAGGATTTTTCTTATTCCGCTCATATTGCAGTAAAATCCTGCACGGTTGACGGCAAGATCAAGGACACACTGCAAACAATTTATACGGAATGGGATAATTCAGTAAAATCTCCTTATATGTGGGGCAAACGCACCAAAGAAAATCTGATATGGCGTTATTATGAAACAGTAATTCCGGCGGGACAGGAATACATCTCTCTGGAATTCGGTTATCGGGGGGAATTGGTCCGGGGCAGCTGCTATTTGACCGATGTTGTAATCACAGAAGAAAAAGCGGTTCCGCAGCAGACTCAAAAAACAGAAAACACAAAAACTTCAGACTGTCTTCTGGAATTGAGCAATCCTGCCATGGCAGGGATTTTTTACGAAAAAGACAAGCGGCGTTTTGATGCATTGATTCGTGGCAATGTGCCGGAGAATGCCGTATTATCTGTCAAAGTAACAGATTTTGAACACAATATTCTGGAACAATGCAAGTTTGATTTAAAGGATGCAAAACCGTGTCAGGATCTCAACTTTTACACCTCCGCAGCAGCAAAACAACGGAAAATCACAAAAACAAATCATAAAGTCAAACGTTTTATTCTGAATGGAAAAGCAAGTGGTCAAACAGGTATTCTCTACCGGATCCATGCGGATTTGATCGCTGGAAAAAAGATTCTGGCATCCGATACCTCGCTGTATCTGGTAACATCCAATCCACCGGAAAAAGCGGACAAAAATCCCTCCGGCAGCTATTTCTGGACCCGTAATGCCGGGATGCGTTATTCCGATGGCGGCTCATCCGTCGGCAAAGAACAGATCATGCAGGATATTCCCCGGAAAACCGGATCAGTCCGCAGTTGTGATCTCGGATACAGTTACAATTGGCGGGAATGTCAGCCGGTATATCCCGGTCCGATCAACGTAAAAAAGAAAATGCCGGAATTTCCGGTACAAACTTACATGCCGAATATTGAACAGGTCCATGTAAAACGCTTTATTCCGGACGGAGCCATATTGGAAACAAAAGATAAAGTATTATATGCCGGACGCAAAGGCATGGAACTGTTGAATTACGATGTCAATGCCTATGCGGATTTCATACTGGAATATATCCGCCAAAACCGGCAGGCGATAGATTGGGTCATTCCCTCCGGACTGGAACGCAGTTTGAATCAGCGCGTGATTGCTCTGCAGAAAAAAGTATATACGGAAGCCCGCAAACGTTTCCCCGGAATCAAAGTCGGATTTTGTGTCAACTTTGTCCCGGTTGCTGATTTTGATAAATATGAACTCTGGAAATATGCCGACTTCCTCAATGTGCATCTTTACGGAGCCACTGCCGGATTCCCGTTTAACGATAATGTTGCATTGTATCACGCATATTACAAAAAGAAATTCAAGAAAAAAGCGACCTTCACTCTGACCGAAGGTGCATTGCGTATGCCGCCGGGACAAATCAATTATGCCGCCGGATCCATGCGCGGAATCTGGAGCCTGATGGAACAGAATTTTGTCGGTATCTATTATTATCACCAGAATAATCTGCGCCCCATCCGGAATCCGGATACAGAAGATACACTCACTTCGGATCCCCACAGTTCTGTGTATGATAACTACCGGTTCATTCAGTTGGTGGACCGCCCCATCATGGCACCGGAATTGATCATGGCTCCCCGTTATGCCTCTTACCGCTGGAAAAATGATTCGACCATGGGTGCCGGATGTTCGTTTCTGCCGACGGTATCCACCGGTGTATATTTCAACCTGATCCGGGATTTTGACCGGAAAAAATTACGTTTTGCCCGTATGATGCCCAGCACAAAAGTATATGTATTTGATGGCAACGGCAAGACAGTGTGCGGATTGGATCCGCGGGAGGGTTCTGTCGGCAATCCCCTTATCATCAACACGGATACACCGTGTACATTCCGGGATATTTTCGGCAGAACGACCCGTTTGACTCCGGAAAAAGGCAAATTAGTCATTCAATTGGGCGGGCGGCCCGGAACATTGCTCTTTGATAAAATTGCAAAAAAATTGAGTTTTGCAGAAATGAAATCCGTCGGATTGGAAAAACTTTCCGCATTTGCCGGGAATACATTCCGCTGTATGCCGGAACTGGATAAAGGCTTCCCCGTTTCCGGAACCGCAATGGTATCCGGTGAAAACGGTTTTACTTTCCCAATTGCAAAAGAACAAGTTCTGCCCGAACTGAAATCCGGCGTTTACCCCATTCGCGCGTTTTTGAAACAAAATGGTAAAACATATGGTGTTCTGCATCATGTTCTGACGGTTCTCGATCCGTTCCAGGCAGCCATGTCCCCCTGTCCGGGCAAAACACCCGGCTTTGAAGTCATATTGAACAATGCTTCGGCAAAAACGGTATCCGGCAAAGCCATTTACCGCAATGATCAATTGTGCGTAACGCCCCGTCCGGAAGCCATTGTGCGCCCCTTCTCCATCCCCGCAAAAGGAACAGCCCGGCTGTTCTTCCCCATTGCTCCATTGATGGTGAAAATGAATTACAATGAATTGACTGAAGTGGATGTTATCACAGACGACGGAAGAAAGATTACATTGAAAGAACGGCTGCATTTCCGCGCCGTACCGGAAGCAAAACAAGCGATCCATGTCGATGGAGATCTCTCCGACTGGCCGCTGGATAAATTGACCCCCATCCCAATGGAACGGGTGCGTATGACCGATGTGGATGAACCTGCGCCGGATAATCTTGCAACCACCGGGAAATTTTATACCATGTGGAAGGGTACGACTCTTTACATGGCAGCAGTCATGAACGATACCACCCCGCAATCCCGTTTCATGGATGTCAATCTGTGGATGGATGACAATCTGCTTTTCGGGATTTACCCGTGGCGTTACAAGGAAGGCGGAAAATTCCATTTTGGATTCTACCGGGGGCATGTAGGACTCCATAAGGATGGTTCTGCCGGAAATTACCGGGAAAATGATGTACCGGCTGGTGGTTCCGCCGATACATCCCGGATCAAAACAGCAATCAAACGTCTGCCTGGAAAAATCGTGTATGAACTGGCATTTCCGCAAGGGACGCTCCACCCGTTTAGCCCCGCACCGGGCGAAGGGTTCCGTATCTCTCTGACTTGTTTTGATGCAACCGGCAACAAAAAAGATTTTTACGGGATCCTCTCCTATTTTGGAGGAGCCAACGTGAATTTCCATATGGATGTCAATCAGTGGTTTGAATTTATCTGTACAAAGAGGTAATTTCAAAAGTCCGGCAAAATTTGACTGAAAAAGGATTGTTGAAGAGATGGAAATGGTAGTTTGATCCGGCGTCGCCTTGCGGCTGTGCCGTGACAAGGTGTGGATTATTTACCATCCACCTTCGCCACGGCTAC
>JAFVSW010000007.1 GCA_017503545.1 Lentisphaeria bacterium
GAGGTAATTTCAAAAGTCCGGCAAAATTTGACTGAAAAATAATTGTTGATGAGATGGAAATGGTAGTTTGTTCCGGCGTCGCCTTACGGCTATGCCGTGACAAGGCGTGGAAAATAACCATCCACCTTCGCCAAGGCTACGGCGGACAAGCCACAAACGCTCCGTTTTCAGATTGCAACAAGAGTTTTCAGGCATTTTTGAAGACTTTTGAAATTACCTCTAGAATCTGGCTGGGGGACCTCTTGATATATCGTACTATATAGCCGAAAATAAAAAAGTCAAGTGAGGTAATTTCAAAAGTCCGGCAAAATTTGGACTCATCGGCGTTTTATGCCATAAAATCAAATCTTATTTGAGTCTGATATTACCTTAATTTCATATCTTTTCGATTTTAAATACTTCCGATCCGCAATGGATGATGTTCTTTATCAATTCGAAAAGATTCTGAATATTTTTTTGCACCGTATAATATCCATATCCGCTCTTATATATAAAAAACTGAAAAAAATACGGATAATCTATTTGCATTTTATAAAAGATGGTATTATATTGAATACCAAGTAAGCAAAAATATGTACAAAAAAATCCATACGCATCATACAATAAAGAAAGGATACATTCTGATGAAAAATCAAAAGCACTCTTTCACTCTTATTGAATTGCTTGTTGTCATTGCGATCATCGCGATTCTTGCAGCCATGCTGTTGCCTGCGTTATCCTCTGCAAAGGGACAGGCAAAATCCTCCCAATGCGCAAATAATCTCAGACAGCTGGGCGTTGCCTTCCACATGTATCTTGCAAACAACAAAGATTATTTCCCAATGGATTTGATGAAAGTCGGCAATAACAATTATGCTCCTTTGAATATGGTCGGAGAATATTTTAATAACGATAGAAAATTAATTCTCTGTCCGGCAGAAGAGATCAAGCGTACAAACGCAGGGAATCTGGCTTACGGTTCTTCTTACGGATATAACGGATATTATGCCAGCTATCTCAGCGGATGCAGATTGGAAAAAGTCAAAGACCCAACCAATACCGTGTTGCTGGTTGATATTGTAAAAACCGTAAATGCCAGCGCACACCGGGCTGTTCCGCCCGATCAGAATTGGGGGTCCGGCGCAGCCATTCCGGAGGGACGGCATTTCAAAAAAGCTGGTATTCTCTGGGTGGCAGGTAATGTCAGTGTCAAAAAATTGATGGATTTTTATTATAATCAAACTCCGAAATTGAAATATTACTCTTTGGCAAAGGATTAAGGTATTACCATGAGAAAAATAATTTTTGTATTTTTTGCCGTTTTTGTATCAGCGGGACTTTCTTCTGCTGATTGGGTGGAACTCAGCCGTCTGCAACGTCCTTACCAGGGAACCGAATTGAAAGAATGGGGCAAAGATTGGGACGTCAAGACGGAGAAAGGCACAATGCTGATCAGCTGGGCGCAGAATATCAGATGGTGGAAAGATTTCGGCAGTTTGTATGAAACTTATATCCGCTATCAGGGATCCGACACCCCATTGGAGAAACTCCTGATTGATGGCTGTGATGCCGCAACACTCACCGGTCATAAGGGGAAAAAAGTCATCTGGTTCCGTTTCTTCCCGAAAAAAGTCAAAAAAGGCGATATTGTCACCGTTCTGATCCAGTTCCGGCAACAACCTGTCACCCCGTTCAAACTCGCATTATCAAACGGCAATAAGGAACTTTTTACGCAGACAGTCGATCTTAAAAACGTGCAGAAAGAAGATCTGATCAGCCGCATTGCAATGTCGGATGATATGAAAAGCATTTACATCTGGCTGAAAACAAAACAGAATTCCCTCTCGCTTAAGAAAGTCTTTTTGGACGGAACAGACAAAACCGGTTCCGTAAAAATCCGCCCGATTTATGCCGGAACTTTGCCGATTCTCCTGCCCTTGAAGGAACCATTAAAAAACGGCAGCCGTCATACCATCCATCTGGAACATTCCGCCGGAAAATGCAGTATTTCCTTCCGCGCATTCCCCGGAAAGTTTAATTTTGCCATTTATCAGGGCCCGGACGGCAAAAATATCAAAAGCCACAATTTTGACATCTTCTGGAGTCACAGATGCATGAAACCGGATCAGGTCCGCAGCTATCATGCGGAAGGAATCCGGGCAATCTCTCCATTCTATGAAAAACCGGAAATTTATCAGAATGTACCCGGCATTTTTGCCGATTATCTCCCCGATGAGCCGGATATCAAAGACACCCGGGATCACAAGCAGATCAAATGGATGGGACAACGTCTCGGCATGGAAGCCCCCGGTATGGCGAAACTTGCGGATGATCAGGAACGCAACACACCGCATTTTGTCAGTGCCATTGTGGTTGGGAAAAGCAACCGGCCCGGTAACTTTTTCGCCTATCGCCGGATCTCGGATCTTTTTGCAACCGATTACTATTGTATCAGTTCCGACATCCAACCATTATTGTGTTATCCCTCCGCAAGAATTATGCGGATCGCCAATGAACCTCTGGCATCCTGGTTCATCGCCGGATGTTTCAGCCGCCCTGTAAACAGTAAATGGAAACGGTTCCCCACACAAAGCGAAATCCGCTATATGACATTATCCGCCATCGCCGGCGGTGCGCAAAGTATGGCGTTCTGGATGTACCCCAACGGTAACGGTACAAAGGGCCCCGCAAGTAATCCCGCACTCTGGAACAGTATGGGACTGGTCAATGGTGAATTCAAAGCTGCGGCACATCTGCTGGGGAAAACCTGCCCCGTCAACAATGCCGTGATCCATGTCCCGGAATCCCTGATTGCCCAGGTATTGCGTACGGTGGACGACTCTGCAACGCTGGTCGTTCTGCTCAATAAAAACGCAAGATCCGATGCCAAAGGCTTGACTGTGCCAGAAATTTCAGATTTCAATGCCGTTCTGACTCTGCCCGCCGGATGTAATGTCAACCGCATCAGCAAACTTACCATCCATGGTCCGCAGAATGTAACCGGTTTCAAACAGAAAGAAGGCAAACTTCATTTCCCGGTCAAAGCCGTGCAGGAAGGAGCCGTTTACGTCCTTGCGCACACAACAGGTATTACGGAAAAAATTGCAGACATTCATAAGAATGTGATCCTGCCCAATAATCAGGCTGCGAAAAAGATACTGGATGCGAAACTGCTCTTCCAGCTTGCTCCCGCAGCGCAGAAAGCGGCTTTCCGCTGTGAATTTGAAACGATTATGCCGGAAAATGCAAAAGATGCCGTGAAGATCCTAACCAACGGCGATCTCCGTTTCGGTGTCCGGTGGAGCAACAGCAAGAACCGGTTGAATAATAAACCTGTTGCTTTTACCCTCATACCGGAAAAACCTGAAGTTCTCCGGGAAATCAAACTCCTGACCTCGGTCAATCGCTGGTATGCCATGAAATCCATTGCCGGAACCGTCTTTTTCACGGACGGCACAACTTACGCTCTGGAAACGAAAGCGGGATTCCCCGGCGGCTGGCAGGGCAAAGGCAATAAAGATCATGTCTTCCATTGGCAACAGATCCCGGAAAAACAAGTCCGGAAAATCCGTTTTACCATGCTGCCCCATCCATTCTTCGGCATCATGATCGGAGAAGCTGAATTGTGCAGAAAATAATGTATAACAACAGGAAAGTTCAATGAAAAAATCAACCATTTTGAAAATGTTAGGAGTCGCCGCTATGTGTTTTATCAATGCCGATGATGCCCTCGCTGCCCCCCCACGGTCCGCTCAACTGGAACTCTATACCGCAACATATCGTATTGACAGTCATTACGACGGCGATGCGGCAAAACATTATTACGAAGGCTGGGCATGGCGCGATGCACAGGGAAAACCGATTCAGTTCTATCCCAAATACTTTCAGGAAGGCGGACTGTTGGAAATGTATTTCACCAACACCGGTAAAGGCATCGCCAAAGATATGGAATTGTTCATCAACGGCAAAAAAGCCTCGGAAAAGATGAAAGCCAAACCCCGCAACATTCTCTGGTATCGTTTGAAACCTGCCAATATTCAGCCGTTCCAAACCATGCAGATCATGGCTCGATTCAAAGCGCATCCTGAAAAACCCGTCCGCATCCAGATCAAATCAGAAGGCAAAGTCCTTTTCGAACAAACGCTGGATCTGAAAAAATGCACCACCAATGGCTTGATCGCCAGAATCAATCTGGATAAAAATATGCAGGATCTCCGACTCTGGATCCAGTCCAATGACCACAAACAGATCAAAAACATCCTGTTTGATGGTATGGATTTTACCGATTGCGCTACTTTCGGTAAGGCATACGGCGGTTATGTTCCCGTCAAAGTCGCTCTCCCCGCTCCTCTCAAGAACGGTACCGAACACACCGTACTGGTTCAGAATGGCGATGCAAAATCCGGCGCAAGATTCCGCGCTTTCCCCAATGAATTCAATTTCGCCATCTACGAAGGTCCCAAGGCGGATAACATGAAAATGCACCATTTCAACCTTTCATGGCATCACCGTTCCCCCCGGCGAAAAAGAAGTCCTGACCAGATGGAAAGATGGAATCAAGGTCATCGCACCTTATCACAAAGTTTTCCCGCAGTTCAGAAATACAGTCAATATCTTCGCTAACTACATGCCCGATGAACCCGATGGTCGCGATTTTATTCACAACAAACATATCAATCCGGCATGGAAACGCCTCGGACTCGACAGTCACACCATCAACCTGTTGACCGAAAGTCAGCGGGAAAATGAACAGAGCACTCTCAATATCAACGTGGTCAACGGCTGTTTCAAACCCGCAGAATATTTCACCTACGGCAGAATGGCGGATATCCTCGCCATGGACCAGTATGCCGTCTCCGCCGGAAGAAAAGTAACCGAAGTTTATGACACCGGTAAAGTCGTTCGTTATGCAACCGAACCTTACACGTTCTGGACTCTGCTCGGGTGCTATCGTTACGTCGACCGGTTCTGGAAACGCTTCCCCAATCCTCAGGAAATGCGTTATATGGCTCTGGGTGCTGTCGCCACCGGAACACAGACCCTCGGCTATTGGATGTACCTCAACGGTACCGTTCATCAAGGCCCTGCAACCGCACCCGAAGTATGGTATTCCATGGGGCAGGTCAACAGCGAAATCAAACTCATTGCACACCTGCTCCAGAAAAGTTATCCGGTCGATAAACTCGCCCTGAAAACACCCGCAGGTGTGGCAGCCGAAGTCTTGCGTACATTGGATGATGAAGCAACGATTCTGGTCCTTCTCAATAAAGGCTGTGTTTCCGATGAAAAAGGCGTAAATATCCCTGCAGTCAAAGATTTTAATTTTGATCTTCCGCTTCCCCCGGATACAAAAGCGGAAAAAGTCTTCAAACTTTCCGCCAATGGCCCGATTGAAGTCAAAGATTTCCGTACAAGTGGCAAAAAGATCACTCTTACAGTTAAAAACTTTGCGGAAGGCGATATTTATGTCGTTGCTCATGACAAAGCGGCATTCACACGGATTTCCAAACTTTACCGTGATGAGATCCGCCCTGCTAACAAAAAAGCATTGGAATTCCTGAATTCAAGAATAAAAAAGAAATAATTCTTTCCATTCCTGTTTCCATAGAAATGACACCCGGCATATCACCTCCGATCTGTCGGGTGTTTTTTGTATGCACGGCACGCGCATTGACTAGTCGATGAAAGATCGATACACGCTTGTCAGTAGAAACTGTTAGCGAAAGTCAAGGGTGTCCATCGTGAGGTGGAACGGGAAGGGCGGAACAACAATAAATTCTTTACTTATGGAGGGTAACAACATGCGTAGAGAGCAGAAAATCCCGCAGGGGAGCTATCCGGCGAGGAATAGACTGGAAGTCGAAAGGTATCCGGAAGCGCGGAGTATGTATGTTGATACAGGACACAAGGACAAGGAATGGTGGGGACTTGTCAGCACGTATAAGACAATATACTTTTAAAATTTATCTTTTTTTATGGTATTCGCTTGCATTTTGTTTTCATAGTATTATATTGGATGCAATTACAAGAAAAACAGGTATTATTATGGCTTATCATAGAACATCAATGGCAACGGAACCGGTAAGACGGTATCTGCTGCAAATAATCGCAAAAAGCGGGGCGGAACCGGAACGGTTATTGCCGGAAAGAGATTTGGCGGAAAAACTCCACCTCAGCCGTGTGACCGTTCGCAGAGCAATCAAAGAATTGGAGGATGTCAATTATATCATCCGTATCCCGGGAAGACGGGGCGCATTTACGAATCCGGCTATGTCATCCAATGCGGAACATGCCATCGGGATCGTCGTAAGTCAGAACTATATCGGTCAGCTTTTCTCTCTGTTTTTGAGCGGGATTTCTGAACGGTTATACGAATCCGGCGTTCATTTTTGTTTCAGTCTGTATTGCAAACCGGATAAATCGGTGCAGGAAATCGCTTTCGAATTGGAAAACAGCGGATATGATTGCCTTGTCTGGCATACTCAGTCTCCGGAAGATCTGGAAGTGATTTCTCTGCTGCAACAGCATAATTTTCCGGTATTAACCATTTGCAATCCCAATTATCCCGAGTGGGGTACTCCGGAGAAAAGATGGTATAACTTTGATTTTGATGACGGGGGAAAGATTCAGGCATCTTATTTTCTGCAGAAAAAATGTAAACGGGTAATTTATTTTGGTAAAAATTGTAACGTGATGCCCTCATTCCAGAAAGAATTGAAAGAACATGGTATCCGGGTGGATGAAACTTCAGATTTCACTCAGCTTAAAACTTTTCTGGATGCCGGTGCAAATGGCATTTATTGTCAGCACGATGAAGCATTGACAAAAGATCTCTTGTTTTACATTTCCTCACGGAAAGATCTTGCCGGAGTCCCGATCCTGCTTCCCCCCCGTTTAATGTCAACACGTTATAAAGAGGATTTTCCCCATTTGAATATAACGTTACCCGACATCAACTATTTCCGTCAGCAATGTGTTGTCCTGGGCAAAGAAGTTGCCGATGGCATTGCCAATATATTGGAAAAGAAAATTATTACCGATAAATGTGTTACAATAAAAGGTTACAAATTGCAAAAAAATAAAAAATAAACAGGAAAGATGGCTTTATACATTCTTTCCTGCGGCATATGCCTGTTCAATCGCCGGAATCAATAAATAGAGGTGCCCTCAAGAAAACAATTCCTTGCAAAGTGTGCCGCATTGGCTTTTTTTACAGGATTCCTTACACAGTCTTACGATCAATGCATGATATTCATTATACACCTTTCTGTCTGTTCCCAAAGCATCCATAAAGATTTTTTGCAATACATCGTAAGCCGCTTTGCCGTTCAGCCCCAGATGACGTTCCCCAACACGCCGGGTATAGGCATCAATGACAAATACAGGTTTGTCAAAGGCATAAAGCAGAATACTGTCCGCCGTCTCTCTGCCGACACCTTTCCGGGCAAGCAATTGATTCCGTAAATCCCATACATCATCGGACATGATAAAGTGTTTTTCCTGTTCCCGGATGAATTGTGCCATTTCCTTCAAATACGCACTTTTCTGCGTAAAAAATCCAGCAGGGCGGATAAGTTCCTGCAATTCGCTGTCAGGCACCGCCAAAACTTTTTCAGGCGACATGATATCCACAGCAATGAGATTTGATATGGCTTTTTCCACATTGGTCCATGCCGTATTCTGCGTCAAAACAGCACCCGTGATGATCTCCCATCGTTTCCCGGTCTGACACGGCCACCAATGCTGCGGTCCGTAATGTTCAAACAATGTATTATAAAGTTTTTGTACCGGCATAAAATGCTCCTTGCAGTTCTGTTTCCGGATTCTTGAAATTACCTCGAATATAACATTTTTCCTGTAAAAGTCAAATAATATTTGCAAAATCAGATTGAAATGGATAGCGCAAATGATATATTACTGAGGTAAATTCAAAAGTCCGGCAAAATTTGACTGAAAAAGGATTGTTGAAGAGATGGAAATGGTAGTTTGAGGTTGGCTACCCAATGGGTAACCAACCTCAAACGCTCCGTTTTCAGATCTCAACAAGAGTTTTCAGGCATTTTTGAAGACGTTTGAAATTGCCTCTACTGACCAGGATTTAAAAACAGGAAAGGTTTTTTATGATTTACAATCTCTTTTTCAGTCCCACCGGCGGTACAAAAAAAGTCGCTGAAATCCTCGGAAATGCCATGCACATTGAACAAAACATCGACTTCACTCCCGCTGCCGTCAAACTCGATTCTCTCCAACTCACGGAAAAAGATATCTGCCTGATCTCCGTCCCGTCCTTCGGCGGCAGAATCCCGTTTTCCGCAACCGACAAACTTAAAACATTAAAAGCCGACGGCGCAAAAGCCATCCTCGTTACGGTCTTCGGAAATCGCGCCATTGATGATACTTTGTTGGAAATGAAAGATATCCTTACCAATAACGGTTTTATTTGCATTGCTGCAGTCGAAGCCGTGGCGGAACATTCATTCGTCCGCAAATTCGGCGCAAACAGACCCGACGCACAGGATCAGGCTGAATTGATCGCATTTGCTGAAATCATACAGAAACGAATCGCCGATCCCGATACCGCAGCAGCAGAAGTCCCCGGAAAATATCCGTACAAAGGCTTCAAAGGTGTCCCGTTCCATCCTGCCGCGGATGCAAATAAATGCGTTTCCTGCGGAAAATGTGCAAAGGTTTGTCCCGCTGGCGCAATCCCCATGAACGATCCCAAAACAACAGATCCCGATCGTTGTATCACTTGTATGGCATGTACCGTACACTGTCCCAAAGGCGCAAGAACGCTTCCCGATGAAGTATTCGCCGCCCTGGAAACAAAATTATCCGCCGTTTGTGCAGAAAGAAAACCGAATAAATTATATTGAACCGCCTAACTCTTTCGCCCACAACGAAAGAGAATTGTCGCGCGCGCCCAGAATAAGAATCAGATCATCACGGTCTGCAGTCTTTTCCAATGCAATTTTTGCGTCAGGGCGCGCAGCATAATATCCATATTTTCCTTCCCGGATTGTGCGTGTATTATAATCCGCAATCACTTCTTCCGAGGTCGGCGTAAAGGCTGCCGTACCACCCGCATAAAATACCGGTAAAAAGGAAAAACTATCGCCCGGACGCAAAATATCTTCCAGAATTGCAAATAATTCATCACGCATCATACGCATAGGCTTGAAACCGTGCGGTTGAAATACGGCATGTACTTTACCCTCTCCGGCAAGAACTTGCGCTGTCATAACAGCGGACCGGATCTTATCCGGATTATGAGCATAATCATCATATACTTTTGCTCCCGTCGGAAATGTTCCGCAAAAATCAAATCGACGCCACACGCCGGAAAAATGCCGGATCGCTTCCAATGAGGCACCTTCATCATACCCCAATGCTGTCAAAAGTGTAAATACCGCCAACGCATTCAGCGCAGAATGTACCCCAGGCACCGGCAGCAGAAATTCATCCCCGATACCGGAAAATTTACAGTAAAATCCACCGTTTTTCGCAGATACATTTTCCAATTTCCGTACAGGATATCCCGCAATTTCTGACGGCGCATCCGCATCACTGCTGACAAGATAAATTTGACACCCACGCAAACGTTCTGCTCCGATTTCCTGAAACGCACGGTCTTCGATCACGCAAGGACCTTTTACTTTTTTCAAAAAAGTTGCAAAAACGTCCGCCACTTCCTCACGGGAATAATGATCGTCCCCGATATTCAGCAAAATCGCACTGTCAGGCGTATAATTCAACAGACTTTTATCGCTTTCATCTGCTTCCAATACAAAGGCATCACCTGTCCCGTTCCGGAAATTACCGCAATAAGTCTCATCACTGAATTCATTCATCAAACCACCGCATAAACTCACAGGGTCTGCAGAAAGATGACTCAATGCCGCTGTCAGCCAGCCGGAAACCGTCGTTTTTCCACAAGTTCCCGCCACCGCATGAAGTTTCTTGCCTTTCATCAGCTCAACCAGCAGAGTGACGGCTTCCGAACGGTGCAAACGTGCAACATCCGGGCGGAAATCCGGATTACCTTCTTCCACTGCCGTAGAAAAAACAAGCATTTCCGGCGTGTAATCTTTGTACACCGATCCATCCTGTTCATATAAAACAATCCCCTGTTTACGCAAGGAATCAAGAATCTTTTTGTTCTCCGGCGCATGGATCGCACGGTCACTGCCTGTCACCCGGATCCCCAGTGATGCCGCCGCTTGCGCAACACCACTCATACCAATTCCGGCAATCCCGACAAAATGCAATGATTTCGGCATAATCATAGTAAAACCCACTCCTTAACAGAAATAAAATATCAATGCGGATGGCAAACCGGTCAACAGGGGAATCGTCAAATTGTCATCCAGATGCAATTGTTTTTCGTATAATTCTGCAACCGCAGCAAGAATTACACCAATAACGGCTCCAATAAACAAATCCAAACGGAATTCGCCGCCGGCAATAAATACTGCAAGAGAAAATAGAGTCCCGACAAGCACAAAAGCGATCGTCCCTTCCACGGATTTCGATTTGTTTAATTTATGTTTGCCGAATCGACGCCCGATCAACGCCGCCGCAGTATCCGCAGTCAACATAACACCTAATGATTGTGCCGCAATAAGTTGTGGAAATAATAAGCAGACCAGTGCTGCCGCTGCAAACACCGGCGGACTGCCACTGACGATCCACTCTCCGCGACGCGGCGTTTTGCGCAACATGGAACGGAAAAGTTTCCCATACAGCGGAGTGATCACCGGACAATTCATGGAATAGGCAAATTCACATAGAATATTCAGGATAAAACAAATCCCGAAAAAGTAAAACAGGTGGATCGTTCCAAATCGCCAGAAAAATATTAAAGCCACCATCCAAAGTGAACTCAAATGTACTCCTTTTCGTACCAACTCCTGACGGAATGAAATACCCGCATGATCAATTGCATCTGACATAACTTATTCCTTTTATCAACTCTTTTTTACATAGGTTCCCACATGGAAAATATGCGCTGTGCATACTCCAATTTCGATGAAATACTGATCGCTTCCTGGACAGAAAATGTCCCTTGTTTATTCGCGGCATTCGGCAATTTATAATTTTCTATGGAAATTTCACGGTTGAGTATATTCACTTTGCCCGTTTGAGACGTACTCGCAAATCCCAAATTGTATAATGACTGGATCACGCCCGCATAATCCCACAATTTTGAGCTGCAAATCAATGCGCCATGACGCCCCGTTGCCAACAAAATCCCTTCATAAATCGTCGAACAAAAGACATTGATCGTATTCGGACAGGTAAATCTGCCGCGGTGTACCTGGATCTGACCTTCTCCGATTACTGTTTTTCCGTTAAATTCAGACGTAACCGGAGACAATTCTTCAAGCCGTTCACGCCATTTCGGAATATCAGAAATCGTTCCCGGTTGAGAATAATACGTTTTGCCGCCGGAGGACAACAACATTTCCGCAGTGCAGGGCGCAAAAACTCCACCATCAACGATCACCCCATTTTCCGCATAACCAATGGAAATTCCCCAGATCGGAATATGCGCAGAATACATACTTGTCCCATCAATCGGGTCAATGATCCACGCTTTTTTCTTCAAAGCCTGCTCAATGTAGGATAACGATTTGCTGTCACTGGTCTCTTCACCAATAACATATACCCCATTTTCCACATCTTCAAGACGGGATACCAAATATTTTTCAATGGCTTTATCGGCTAAAGTCACAACCGATTGATCTTCTTTCAATTCGGTCCCCGGGGAATTATAATATTCTAAAGCAATTCTGGATGCTTCTTCCAATAATTCTCCAATTAATAATGCACGTTCTGATAACATAATAAAGCAACTCCTGTATTATTGCAATAACTAAAACTCAATTCCGGAATCAATCTTCTGAAACAGATCTTGAATAAAATCAAAATCCGTATGACGAAGTGAAAGACGCAAATACTGTTTCGTCTCTTTGTCAAAATCAGTACATAAACAACGTCTTGTATTATGATCAAAAAAACTCCCGAATGGATCGTGGTAAAATTCACTTGAAAAATATTTGGAATAATTTGATGCTGCAATCGCTCCACGATCCCGTAAAGCTGCAAAATTTTGCTTCTGACCGGAAAGATTTTTTGGTTTCACTTGAGAATTCCGCGCTTTTGTCTCTTTTTCTTTGAGCTGTTGATAAAGTTGAGTCAATAAATTCCGGAAAATATGCACCCTGCCACTGCTTATTTCCCCATGAGTAACCACTTGTCCATGACGAATATGATCCAAAATTCTTTTTTGATCGTCAGCTGTGGAATATTTTTTATAAAAATTCTGTTCCGTCTGGAGAGCTGTGTTCTCATTCTCGATCGGAAAATAAAGATCAACTCGCATCAACTTGGCACCGAAAAACCAAAATCGACTTTCTTTGGCAGCCGGAAAATCAGGATTTCCAGGATAACGGAAAATACGGAAACAACTAAAATAGACAAAATCCCATTTCCGACGACTGTATTTTTTATTTTTGAAAAGTGCTGATGTAACATTATCCCCAATGGTATAACCGCAAATTTGCTTTTTTTTCTCTTTTTCAATCACAGAACTCAATTCACCAATCTGATTTTTTGTAAACATAAAATATTGACGCGACGGCTGAAGCTGAATTTTTCCTGTTCCATTACATAAAATACATTTTGTTTCAGATGCCGGGGAATCCATATCTACATTGTGATTGCGATTTTCAATGTATGTTCCTGAATTCCCATGACCACGACAGATCCCGCAAAATTGAAATTTTCCTGAAATTTTTTTGATTTTAACATGACGGCGGTATTTTTTCCAGATTCCTGCCAATTTATTTTCCCGATCCTGACGGGATGCACTGAATTCGAATTCATCAGACGGAAAGATTTTTTTTAAAGAATCATAAAGAAATTTATATTTTTTTTCGTATTCTTTTTTCAAATAGGTGGAATTCCATTGGTATGTTGTCCGATAATGACGAATAAGATAACGATATTTTTTTAATTTTTCAATAGCAGTTTGATTTATGCCGGCAGTACACAAAGAATGAATTTCATTTTCCAGTTTTGTAATTTTTTCAAATTCTGCATGATCATCAAGAATTTGCTGTAAGGTGACACGCTCAAGTTGTAATGGATCAATATCATCTATGCGGGTCGCAAAACGACGGACTGCCGGTTTTGATTTCTTAAATTCAAAACGGGATCCAATATTAGTGATTTCCGATTTTAATACCTGAAGAAACGTCGCAACACCAATAACCTGGTTCGTTTTGCTTAAAATCACAGGCCCGCCACTGTTACCTGAAACAAAACCGGCATCCACATCAATCAAATCCGGACCTGCTCCATAAAATTTTCCATCAGCAGCAACAATCACATTATGTCCAAAACTGTTGCCCAACGCTTGAACTTTGGAACCGGGAAGAATGGAATGGAGGGAAGAATGAATTTTCAAATATGTCCCCCGAACAGAATAATTTTTAAAAGGAATATAAGCTAAATCCCGATCAGGAGAAAGGTAAGCACCATCAAAATCAATTTTTTTTCCGTCCACATCAAGGATCATCGGATTTTTCAGTTCCAAAAGCACATGATTATTGGTAACAACATACCATTGATTCCGAAACGGAAGAAAAAAACCGCTGCCACTGCCGTTTTCACCTTTAATAATACAAACATTTTGTAATAAAGATGACGGAGGAGCGGCATTACAAAAATATAATGCAAAACATGAGGTTAAAATCAATAATATTTTCTTCATATATTCCCTGTATTCATTGTCATATAATGTATCTCCAATCTGTAAAAAATCAAGAAGAAAAAAATAAATTCTGAAGAAAAAAACGTGGGAATAAGCCTGATAGGACGGATAGGACGGATAGGCAAGATGCACGTAAGTCAAGATTTTTTTTATTTTTTTACCAGTCTTGTCCGGCATATCCGGCATATCCGGCTTATCCGGCTTATTCGGCATATTCGGCATATCCGGCTTATCCGGCTTATTCGGCATATCCGGCTAAAATTCCAATTTCTGGGACAAAAAAAAGCCTGAAGGAAAAAACCTTCAGGCAAAAGAGCAAAAAAAATCCGGCATCGAACTACTCTCCCGCACTCAAATGTGCAGTACCATCGTCGCAGGGCCCCTTATCGATCGTGTTCGGGATGGGAACGTGAGTTGCAAGCCCGCCATAGACACCGGAAAAAAAAGTTAAAGATGTTAAATTGAGGGTAAGTAAGCAAATGTTGAGAGAAATTAATGAATAAAGTTGATTTGAGAATCAGCAAAGATGACTTACCTTTTTTGACTTTTACTTCCTGGCAGAAGTGAAAGTGAAAAAAAGGTGGTCAAGCCTCACGACCGGTTAGTAATGCTAAGCTAAAAACATTGCTGTTCGTACACTTGCATCCTATCAAGCTTGTGGTCTTCAAGCGGTCTTCAGGATTCAAAGAATCAGGGACATCTAATCTTCAAGGGGGCTTGGCGCTTAGATGCTTTCAGCGCTTATCCTTTCTCGACATAGCTACCCAACGCTGCCACTGTAGTGACAATTGGA
>JAFVSW010000064.1 GCA_017503545.1 Lentisphaeria bacterium
AATGCCGGTCTTGGGCAATGTAGTTCTGATGCCTTATCCCCAGGGTTACGCTTCGCTCACCCTGGGCTGTCTGACTCTTTCCGCCCTTACAGGGCTAGCCTATCGATAAATCCGGGTTTATTCGGACGTTTAGATTTGTGCTTTTTTTACGTGTGAAACTGGTCGATTCTACATTCTGTATTTGCTTATCAGGTGTTTTTGTGCATAATTGTGGCACAAACCGTCGAAGAACCCAAATTTTGCCGGACTTTTGAAATTACCTCTGTAACCAAACAAAAAGAAAAATTTTGAAAAAGTATATATCCGGGGTTGATTTTTTTAATTCATACGATAAATTACCATATCAGCAAAATGTCAGATATAAAATTTTTTGAAATATTAACCGGAGTACAAAGCCCGTATGAGTGAAACATTAAATCAGAATGCGGTTGATCTGCAGGAAGCCATGCTTCAGATCGGTCAGAATGCAAAATCTGCCGCACATATCCTTGCCACTGCTTCTTCTGCAGAAAAAAACAGTTGGCTCAATGCTATGGCGGATGCACTGGATGCTTCCACAGAAACGATCATTCAGGCAAATAAAACGGATATGGAAAACGGAAAAAAGAATGGTCTTTCCGATGCCATGCTCGACCGTTTACTGTTGACTCCGGAACGGATCCATGCCATTGCCGATGCAGTAAGACATGTCATCTCTCTGGATGATCCGGCTGGCAAAATTCTCTCAAGTACAACCCGTCCCAACGGACTCCGGATTGATAAAGTTTCCGTTCCCATCGGTGTAATCGGTATTATTTATGAATCACGCCCAAATGTGACCGTTGATGCGGCAACTCTCTGTTTGAAAGCGGGGAATGCTGTAATTCTGCGCGGCGGTTCGGAAGCGATCCACTCCAATCTGGCATTGGCAAAATGTATTTCGGATGCCGCCATTGCAAAAGGTATGCCCGCTGGAGCCGTTCAGGTTCTCCCCTGGACAACACGGGAAGCGGTGGGGATCATGTTGAAAATGGATTCTTACCTTGATTTGATTATCCCCCGCGGCGGCGAACGTTTGATTCGCACCGTAGTGGAACAATCCACAATCCCTGTTATCAAGCACTATAAAGGTGTTTGCCATATTTTTGTTGACAAGGTTTGCGATTTTGACCGCGCCCTGACAATTATTGAAAATGCAAAATGTCAGCGTCCCGGAGTATGCAATGCTCTGGAAACGTTGTTGATCCATAAAGAAGCCGCCAAAACATTTGTTCCCCGGATCGTCAAACATCTGCAGGAACGCAATGTGGAATTGCGCGGATGTCCCCAGTGTTGTGAGCTGGCTGAAAGCGGTATCATTCCTGCCACAGAAGAAGATTGGTATGCAGAATATTTGAGTCTGACTCTTTCTGTTCGTATTGTGGATGATGTGAATGCAGCAATCGACCATATCAACCATTACGGTTCCGGTCACAGTGACTGTATTCTCACAACCGATATGGAAACGGCGGAAACATTCCTGAACGGAGTGGATTCCTCTTCTGTCTATGTGAATGCCTCCACCCGTTTCACCGACGGCGGAGAATTCGGCATGGGTGCAGAAATCGGGATCAGCACGGATAAACTCCATGCCCGCGGGCCGATGGGGTTGCCGGAACTGACCACATACAAATACAAAATTTACGGAAGCGGACAAGTCCGCTGAAAATTTTTACAGGTAATTAACGAAGAAAACAAAGCAAGATCAAGGCGAAGTAGTATTTATGACACGCAAGACCGCCGCAGTCCTTACGCTTGGATGCCGTTTGAATCAGGCAGATTCCGCCCTTTTATCGGGACGGCTTCAGCGTTTGGGTTTTGAAATCGTGGATGCAGATGCATCCGTCAGCCCTAATGTTATTGTTGTCAACTCCTGTGCAGTTACAGCAGTTGCAATGAAAAAATCACTTCAGGCATTACGGAGTATCCGTGCTGAAAACCCGCAATCCTTTCTGGTATTCACCGGTTGCGGTGCGGAAGTAGCGGAAAAAACATTGAAAAACAGTGATTTGGCAGACTTGCTGATCCTGAATGACAAAAAACGGGATCTGGAAAATCTCCTGCCCCGTCACCTGGCATATCTGGAATTATCTGCAAAACAAAATAATGAACAGCCGGATGATCCTGCGGTATTCCGGGAAAATGTCAATTCTCTTTTCCCGTTCCGCAGCAGAGCGACCCTGAAGATCCAGGATGGATGTTCCAACAGTTGTGCATACTGTATTGTGCCGAAATTACGCGGGCCGGAACGGAGTCGGGATTTTGAAGAAACGGTACAGGATTTCCGTCATATGGTGGAACAGGGTTTCCATGAAATCGTTCTTTCCGGCGTGAATCTCTGTTCTTACCATTGCGGAAAAGAAAATTTGGCGACCTTACTGAAGGCATTGCTGGAAGTTCCGGGCGACTGGCGTATCCGTCTGGGTTCTCTGGAGCCGGGCAAAGTATTGCCGGAAGTGTTGAAAGTAATGGCAGAATCCAACGGACGTATCTGTCAATTCCTCCACATGCCATTGCAGAACGGTTCGGATACGATCCTGCAGGCAATGAACCGTCATTGTCTCACCGCAGAATATGCGGAATATGTAAAAATGGCACGGGAACTGATGCCGGATATTCACATCGGTACGGATTTAATTGTAGGCTTCCCCGGTGAAACCGAAAAACTCTTTGACGAATCGTTCCAGTTTATCAAGAGTATGAATTTTGCCAATATCCACGTCTTTCCATTTTCACCGCGTCCGGGCACTGAAGCGGAAAAGATGCCTTTGAATTGTACAAAAGAACAAGTGGAAAACCGTTTGACCAAAGTAAAAGAACATAAAGCGGAAGCGGCTGCAAACTTTATCAAACAGCAAGTTGGCAAAACAACAGAAACCGTTCTTGTTGAACTCCGCCGCGGTTCAGAATTGTGGGAAGGCTGGACAGGTAATTATATCAAAACAAAGATTGCCTGTAAAGAAGATCTCTCCCGTAAATTGGTCAAAGTCCGCTTTGCCAAAGTTCTGAACACCGGGGAAATGGCAGCATATCCGGCTGAAGATCAAACAAAATGAAACACAAAAGACCAGCTGAGGATGCATCGATCCGGTCAACACCGCCGGACCCGTTGATACAACGTCATGTGCGTTTTGTTGCATACGGTTTGCTCCTCAGCGGTTTTGTCTGCTTATTTCAGATGGGAACGGAAATTGCCTCGCAGGGCAAACTGGTCATTGAGATCACTGTTCTCAATTTGATTGCCGGGCTCGGACTTTTGAAATACAGTCGGTTCTGGATGATTTTTACGTTGTTCAATACCGCATTTTACGTATTGACACATATCATCATTCTCCCGCTTATCCTGAGTTTTCTGCTCAAAGCGGAACATTATCCTCAATTATTGTGGATCGGCGGTGCGGAACATCCATCTGCATCATGGTTCTATATCACCTTCATTTATGAATTTGCAGTTTGTCTCTTTTTTATATACACATTCACTCTGTTGCTGCATAAGAAAGTCAGAGCGTGTTTTCTGCCTTTGACAAAGGTATCCCCCCTGCCCCGTTTTACTAAAGAATTTTTGTTCGGTGCATTTGCCGGATTGCTCACCATTGCATTCGGTTATGCCATACAGAAAACAGGATGGCTGGAAAGTTCACCGGACAGTTTGGATACGGATGTATTATATTCGTCCGCAGGAAAACAATTGCGGCCGGGTCCGGATGGGATCCTCCGTATTCCGGAACAACAGGGGAATTACTATGGTTTGTTGGCAGAGGATCATACACCGGACGGGTTATCATTCTGGTGCGAGGTACAGCTCCAGGTTACACCGGATGGGACGGCATATTGTAAAACGCTCCGCTACATACCATCGTTATTGACCATTGAAAAAAGTTTTACGCTTCTTCCGGCGGGCAAACCATTTTATCTGGAACGGACGACGGGAAAACTCCGGACGGAAAAATTGGCATCCGGCAAAGTATTCCGGGAATTTCAATTTACCAGAGGCAATTTCAAAACTCTTCAAAAATGCCTGAAAACTCTTGTTGAGATCTGAAAACGGAGCGTTTGAGGCTTGTCCGCCATAGCCTTGGCGAAGGTGGATGGTTATTTCCCACGCCTTGTCACGGCATAGCCGTAAGGCGACGCCGGATCAAACTACCATTTCCATCTCTTCAACAATCCTTTTTCAGTCAAATTTTGCCGGACTTTTGAAATTACCTCATCAAATTATCACAATAAGAAATCCAATTTTTGTCAAAAAGAGAGAGAATTTTTCAAAAAAAAGGGTAAAAAAGGTATTTTTTTTGAAAAAAATTGAAAAAAATATCATTTTTTTTGTTTTTACCTATTGGTTTTTTGATAAAATATGTCATAATTATAAGCGGAATGGCAATCGATCTTCGGCAAAGGTGCCGCAGATTGCCGTAAAAACGAAGTTGTCCGGAAAAGGTTAGTTGGGTCTCCGGTCAGTAAGAAAACACAAAGGTTAGACAGTAAAATGGCGGAAAGAGAACGCGGAAAAGTAAAGTGGTTCAACAACTCAAAAGGCTATGGCTTTATTGAAAGA
>JAFVSW010000065.1 GCA_017503545.1 Lentisphaeria bacterium
GTGCTGCCATGGGGATGCTTGTTTTCGGTACACTGCATACAAACAACGCACCGAAAACGGTTGACCGTATTATTGACGCTTTTCCATCCAATGAACAGGCGCAGATCCGTACCATGTTGGCGGAATGTCTTCAAGCCGTTGTTTCCCAGCTTCTTTGCCGTAAAATCAGCGGCGGTCGTGTGGCATGTCACGAAATCCTGCTCTGGAATGAAGGTCTGCCCAATACGATCCGTGAAGGTGCCATTGCCAATATCCGTACGATCATCGAAGCCAACAAAGGGCAGGGGATGCGCAGTATGGACGGCGGCTTGAAAGAGTTGATGGATAACGAAATCATCTCTCCGGAAGAAGCCTATATGAAGTCCAGCGATAAAAAGGTATTCTTTGAATATCTGCCGGAAGATTCCCCGTTGCGCTGATGGTTTTCCGTCATTTTCCGCATTACGTATTGTTTTTTCTGATTTTCTTCTCTTTTGCCGGTGTCTCTGCAAAAGAGAAGGATTCTTTGCGTACTGCCGCGGAAGCCGGAAATACTGCGGCGCAATTCCGACTTGCCAATGAATATTTTTACGGCAGCCGTACCCGGAAAAAGAATTATACTCTTGCCGCCCATTGGTATTTGACTGTGGCGAATAAAAATGTGCCGGAAGGTATGTTCAATTATGCCTTGTGTCTGGATCAGGGGTTGGGGGTGGAGCGCAATCCGTTTCTGGCAGCAGAGTATTACCGGAAGGCGGCGGAAACAAAAACGCTGCCTTATGCCATGTTCAATTATGCTTTACTGCTTCGGAAAGGGATTGTGTGCCGGAGTCGGGAGGAAGAAAAAAGACGTCCTCAAAACTTTAATTTTGAGAAAGATGAAGCAAAGTCAAATCTCCTTCTGGAAGAATTGATTCAACGGGGTTTTGCGCCTGCCATGACGGAGATGGCGGAGATTCTGTTCCATAAAAAAGAACGCAGTCCGGAGGAAACGGACCGGATTTTTACCTTGCTTTATCGGGCATCCAAAGATTCTGCTGCCCCCGCAAAAACATTCCGGTATCTTTCCGACTGTTATTTCAATGGCATCGGGACCCGGCCTGATGGAGTCCGGATGATCGAATGTCTGGAACGGGCTGTTCACAAAGGGGATGCCATGAGTATGTTGAAACTGGCATATTGTCTGGAATCCGGAGTATATGTAGATTTGAATGAAAAACGGGCATTGGAACTGTATCAGCGTGCGGCAAAATACGGTCATGGGGAAGCCCTGTTCAAAGTGGGGAAAGCGATTGCGGAAAACCGGATCAAAAACATCTCCCCGGTGCAAGCTATGGAATATTATAAACGTGCAGCGGAAAAGAATCATGCGGAAGCCTGGTATCGTCTTGGTGAGATTCTGGAACAGGGCAATGAAAAAGTCAAAGCCGATATTGTTTCCGCGCGGAATGCTTATTTTCAGAGCGCAAGGTTGGGGTATCCTCGGGCGCAATATCGGGTAGGTCTGTTCTTTCTCGGTGAGGAAGAACAGACTGCGGTCAAAGATTTTACGGCGGCAGTTTACTGGTTCAGACAGGGTGCGGAACGGGGGGATGGCCCTTCCATGCGCGGCTTGGCACATTGTCTGTATCACGGCAAAGGGTGTGATGCAGACCGCAGTCTTGGTATGTATTGGCTGAAACGCGCGGCGCAGGAAGGGGATTTACGGGCAATGGAAATGATCCGGAACCGTCAGATACCTTGAGTTCACAGGTATCAGTTGAGCATTTCTTCCAGTTTGACGAGCCGTTTTTCCAACCGGGATTTTTCTGCTGCGAAGACCTCAATATGTGTTTTCAGGGAGACATCTGCTCCGGTCACAATGTATGACGGATCATTTTCCGCAATGGCTTTTGTAAAACTTTCCAACAGATTGTAATCGCCGCCGCCATGATTATCGGTCGGGTTGCACGGGGGAATTTCAATATCTCTTGTTTCTCCGTTCAAATAATTATAATAGAATAATTTATTTCCATCGCCGAAAAGTTCGCCTTTGGAACCGAAAACCGTTGTTCGCCGGTCCCCGTACTTGGAACATCCGGCAAGGGTAAAAACTGCGGTTGCACCGTTTTTGAATTCCATGTTGACGACTTGATGATCGACCACATCATTATCACAGGCGAAAACACAGCGTCCGTAAGGACTTGTTTTCAATGCTTCCAACATCCGTTCTTCTGTCGGATTTTCCACCACGGATTCCACATATGCCCCTTTGATATTCTGCCGGATACGATTGATATAAAAACGGGGGGCAGAGTAAGCACATTCTTTTTCCAGAGGACATTCCAGACAGCGGTCGGCAGCTCCTTCCGGGCGGTTTTCCGGGGTGAAAAACATGAGCGAGCCGTACGAGGTAATACTGTCACATTCCGAATCAACGATATAACTGATCCAATCCAGATCGTGAATGGATTTTGCCAGCAGAATGGAAGAAGATTCTTCCGTTTTGCGCCAGTTGCCGCGGACATAAGAATGAGCATACCGCCAGTGACCGACAGGTTCCAAATGCTGGACGGTCATAACCTTACCGATAACGCCATCATTGATCAGTTCTTTGAGTTTTCTGGTGTAATTGGAATAACGCAGCACGTGACAGACCGCCATCATGACGCCGTTTGCATTTGCGGTATTGACGATTTTCCGACAGTCCTCTGCGGTTGGTGCAATCGGTTTTTCGATCATGATATGATATTTCTGTTCGGCAAACGCCAGAGCCGGCTCCAAATGATAACGATCCTGTGTTGCAATCACAACCGCATCCGCTATTTTACCCATTGCGATCAACTCTCGCCAGTCACAGACTCTGCGGTACGGCGGCAGATTGAACATATCACCGATCCGGTTCCGGAAATATTCCCGTGGTTCTGCGATTGCCACAACTTCCACTTTATCGCGCATTTCCAGAATATGTTTTGCATAAATGGTACCGCGCCCGCCGCCGCCAACGATTACAACCGTTACTTTTTTCATAACATCCTTGATTATATTAAGTTGTTTTATTTTTATCAAACAATTACAGAAATTGTTTTTTGATTTTTCTTAATTTATCAGTTTGCAATTTTTTTTCAATGGTGCTATACTATACAAAATGTGATATCGTAATACCATTTGTGAGGAGATTAAGTTATTTATGCGTCTTTGGCAAACATCTTTTCAAGTCGTTCAGGGGTTTGAGTCGTTACCGGCTCCCTGCGAAATCGTTTGTGAAAAACAGACTTCGCCATCCTATCTGGTAAAAGATTGTATGCGCAAGCCGGACCATTATGCACAAATCGTATGCACTTTGCAGGGGGAAGGCTGGTTTATGAAAGAGGGGAAGATTCATTCGGTTCCGCAGGGAAAAGCATTCATGCATGTGCTTGGAACTCCTGATATTTCATACGGATATCCCATGTATAATACGGAACCTTGGGTTTTTATCTGGTTTTCCTTTTGCGGTTCCGTTGCGGTGGAGGCTGTCAGAGAAATGATTTCCCGCTATGGATATCTTTTTGAGCTTCCGCCGGATAAGGGAATTATCAAACATCTTCAGGGATATTACCCTATGCGTGATACGATCCAGATGCTTTCTCCCACCGGAGGGGCAAAAGTCGTTTTTGATGCACTTGGCGCACTCGGGGAAACATTGGAAGCTGAATTGACGGCGAATCATCAGGCAATCCTTGTCCGGGATGTCCAGCATTTGATTTGCGACAATCTTGACCGGACACTGGATATTGCCTTGATCGCAGAAAAATTACATGTCTCCAGAGAACATTTGACCCGTGTTTTTCATGCACAAACCGGACAATCTCCCGGTCAATATGCTTTGGAAATGCGTATGAAAACCGCATGTCGCTTGCTTCAAGATAACAAACTGACCTGCAAAGAAATTGCCGAACGCCTCGGATATGAGTCCCCCAGCAGTTTTGCCCGGGTATTCCGCTCCTGGTTTTCTGTGACACCATCCCAATACAGGGAACGGCAATTGCCATATTCGACATTATCTGGTTTGAATGAAACATGTTATAAAACATCTGCAATATCGGGGAATGGTGCAGAACCCGATCCCTGTTGTTTTTTTCAACAGGAAAAAGATGAAAAATCGGATATGGAACTTTGCGGGGGGAGATATCAGAAATAAAGGTGCATTTCAGCGTATCTTTTTTCTTTTTTTCCGTTGTTCCTGGTACATTTTCCGGTATTTCCGGATTTCCGCAGAGGTCAATTTCAGTGTACTTTTCTGACCGTATTGCAGGATTGCATTCAACTCCGTGCTATCATTTTCCTGTGCCAGATAGTTGATCATGGATTGCATATAACGCAATCTTTGCCAGCGGGGGAGTTGCCCATCTGTATAAATGCGTTTTTTCAAATTGTAAACTACTTTGTCCTGTTTTGCTTTATTTGCCGCCGCAATATGCTGTACGAATACATTGAAACGCTGTCCCGGCGTGAGATTTGCCACATTGGCTGCCCGGTTGTAGTAGGAAAATGCTTCATGGGCAGCATTATTTCTCAATGCGGCAGAAGCCAGTTTTGAATAGATTTTGATTTTGTATTCGGGGGGAAGTGCCGGGGATGCCAGAATGTTGTTGATCTGCTTCCATAACGGATGCCGTTTCAATTTCCATACCGGTTCCACGGCAAGATAATGTTCGGTAAGCGCAAATGCACATTTTCCCCGTTCGATTGCGGGCAATTCGGTTTTTAATAGATCCTGCAACAGTTTCTCTGCCTGTTCAAATTGTCCGGCGTGACGCCACATTCTTGCTGCACCATATGTTGCAGTCCAAACGGTCTGTTGGGGAAGGGATGACTTTGCTTGCAGAATTTTCAGATAAATTTGCAATGCTTTGTTGCGCGGAGTCTCTGCCGATATATCAAATCCGGGAAACAGCAGATGGAATAGCGGACCGGCAGGTTGTTCATAGACCATTTTTTCGTATAAATCCGCCAGTTTTATCATAAACATTCTCTGTACATTGGAGTTTGCGGGGAGGTCATGTACGGCATTGTTCAGCAGGGCGAGATATGCTTTTCTGTTTTTGGGATTGAGGGGTTTTGTTTCCATGATCCGCAGCAAGCCGACATAAGCCTCTGTTTTTTCCTGCATGGAAATATTTTTTTCTTTGAGAACGGAAGAATAAAGCTGCTCACATTTTGCCGTTTCATTTTTCCGCATGGCAGACCGCGCCAGCAGTAAGGTCTGCTGTGTTCCGGCGGGGATATGTTTTTGTATCAATTGTTCCGCTTTTGCAAAGTCAGAATTCTGAAAGGCTTCATCAATCAACGCGGCGGGTGATTGTAAAACTGCGGTTAGAATGATAAGGTAACTGAGATTCATCTGGCTGTTCCCGCGTGATAAAGTTGTCCTGTACACAAAGCCGAGCCGGTTGCCGGGAACATTTTATGTTCATATACCCGGAAGCCCGCCTTTTCAAGTTTCAGTTTTGTCAAGTCTGCCAGAATTTCATTACAGAAAAGGGAACCGCTCAAAACAACATCCCTGGTTTCTGTTTTTTCCGCGCCCTGCAGGACCATTTCAAATGCCGCCGAAGCCATTGCATGATGAAATGCCAACGCATGCAGAGGAATTTCTGCCGGATCCGGTGTTTCTGCGGTAAGACGGCGGAACATTTCTTTCCAGTCGATGGTGAGAAGGCCATCTTCATTTTTTTCGATAGACCAACTGAATTTTGATTGAATATTTTCCGGTATATTTGCCGGATTCATTGTACTTTTTGTTGCGGCATAATGCAAACGGGTTGCCGCCTGTCCCCGGTAAGAACAGAAATCCGGGGCAAGCCCCAGTGCTGCGGAAACGGAATCAAAAAGACGCATGGCGGCATGGGTCAGGATATATCTGCCGTTTTGTTCCAGGCAGATCTTGTGCCAGATTGCCGCTTCTTCTTCTGTGATTTCCCATTTATGCAGAAATTGTTCTGTCAAAGGGAGTCCGGCGGAAATCATTCTGCCGGCAAGCTGTCTGACCGGGCGGAAGATTCCGGTATGTCCACCGGGCAGAATTTCCGGGGCAAATGTAGCGAGCCGTTTGAATTGTTCGACTTGCACATCCAGCAATTCTGCGCCCCAGAAATTACCGTCCGGTCCTGCTGCACCGTTATCGAATACCAGCGCCAGGGCATGTCGCAATCCATGTTCCGCCATACAGCTCAGTGCTTGTGCATGGTGATTTTGCACCAAAATCAGCGGGATTGCAAAGTGATCGGCAAAACGTGCGGCTTCTGCGGAGGTATATAATTCCGGATTCATATCGCACGCAATCACATCCGGTGCCATATTGAAAAGGACGAATAAATGTTTCAATAATCCGGTAAGTTGTTCTGCGCCCCGGCTGCTCCTGATATCCCCAAGATATTGGGATGCTATGATTTGTTTCCCCGTGCCGATTGCAACGGTTCCGTTGATATCGCTGCCGAACGCGGCGGCAGAACGCTGCAGAGGCATGAGAAGGTTCAATGGGGTTGGAACATATCCTCTGGAACGACAAAGCAAACGTACATCTCCATTATGCACAACGGCTTTTGACGGCATACATTCACTCCCGGTCCGTAAATCATGACACAGGTAATAATCCGTGGTATCCTGCAGCCGTTCATACAGTTCATCCAACGTAAGTTCCAGTTCATAATCCAGATAAGAGACCAGATAATCAAACGGCTTGACATTGCTTGCCGTTCCTTCATGGCTCAATAACAAGCCCTGCATCCCGGTTTGCGGCAGGCAAACCGGAATCATTATGCCATCCGGAGCGATCAATTCTGCCGGGAAATCTGCCGGGTACTCTTCCCGCAGTTTCAGCAAAACGATGGGGGCTGCTTCAGACATCAATAAATCTTTTTCCTGAGGTGAGACATAACAAAGCCGTTCTGCGGCATCTATATCTTTGGCTATGATGGTCAATGGCGCATCCGGAATTTTCTTGCAGTGGCGTAATTTTTTAATTGATTCCGGGGATGAACTGTTACACAAAAGCAGAAATCCGCCATACAGTGTCTGCATTGCCAGTATGGCATTACTGGCAAGTACATTCCGTGCTTCGCAGAAACTGTTGCTGTCAGAAATAATATTGCCCGCCCGATCAAGCAGAAACGCATGGGGACCGCAATGGGGACATGCCAGTAGTTCTGCGCCGAAATGGGCTTTATCTGCCGGATCATTTTGTTCTGTTTTGCATTTTTTGCATGGCGGGAAGGATGTATAAACCGTGTTTTTACGCAAAAACGGGTACATCATCATCGTGGAATAATACGGACCGCATTTGCTGCAAGACCAACAAGGGTAAGCATGGCGTCTGCCCTGCGGAGAATTGATTTCCTCCATACAAGTTGGGCATATTGTATAATCCGGGCGGATTTCGGGGAATTTTTCCGGTGTTTCCAGAATTTTGAACGGCGTCCGTTTTTCCGGATCATCTTTTAATTCCGAAGTTTTTACCTGGACATTTTGAATAAAAAAGTACGGGCGGACTTTTTTGGGTAATTCCCGGAAAAATGCTTTGATCTGTTCGGCTTCCCCATGCGCTTGCATCAACGCATGGTTCCCGTCGTAAGCAATCCAGCCTGATAATTGGTATTCCGGAGCCAAAAGCCAAACTTTCGGTAAGAACCCTTCTTTGACTACATCCCCGTAAATCTCAATATTCACGCTGTACATGATGACTTATTCCTTCACCTGCCGATATGCTTTCAAGGCTTCCGGAAAAGGACTCAATGCCCGTTCCAGTATCCCGTGCAGAAATGCAATTGCCACACCGTAATTCGTGAATGGCACTCCCGCACGTTCACATTGCAGAATACGGGATAATACCCCGCGCCGGTTAAAGGTACATGCTCCGCAATGAATCACCAGCGCAAACGGGGAAAGATCATCGGGAAAATCCTGCCCCTGCACATGAACAAATTCCAAATCCTGTTTTGTATATTCTTTCAGCCAACGGGGGAGTTTGACCCGTCCGATATCTTCCGCAATCGGATGGTGTGAGCAACCTTCTGCAATCAGAATTTTATCGCCGGAACGCAATTTACTGATCGCTGCCGCCCCTGCCGCACATGCGTTCAGATCTCCTTTCATCCGCGCCATCAGAATGGAGAACGAGGTCAACGGGATCCCTTCCGGAACTGCTTTTGAGACCGGACCGAATACCTGGGAATCTGTTACTGCCAATACGGGCGGTTCTTTCAAGGTATCCAGTACATCCTGAATGGCATTGTCTTTGACTACGGCACACCAGGCTTCGTGATCAAGGGCATCCCGGATTGCCTGGACTTCGGGCATAATCAATCTGCCTTTCGGGGCTTCTTTGTCGATCGGCGTAATAAGAAGAACCGGTTTTTTGGTTTGAGTCAGATCACCCAGCATGGGACGGTTTACCAAATAGCCTTCCGGTGCCAGTTCGATCAGTTTTTCGCGCAATGATTCCAACCCTTTTCCGGTTTTTACTGACATGGAAACAAGCGGTACTCCAATTGCCGCAAGTCGATCCTGAAATGCCTGATCCGGTTCCTGAATATCGGTTTTGTTACAAATCACAATACAGGGAATATTGCGTTCTTTGAATATAGCGGCAAAATCTTCTTCTTCCTGAGACCGGTTTTCTGCTGTACAGACGAGCAGCGCCATATCACAACGGTCAATGACTTTCCGTGTCCGTTCCACCCGTTTTTCTCCGATTCCGGCGGCATCGTCATCAAATCCGGCAGTGTCGATCAGCAATACGGGGCCGAGGGGCTGAAGTTCCATTGCTTTATCTACGGGATCTGTGGTCGTTCCGGGAAAATCGGAAACGATCGCCACATCCTGTTTGACAATGGCGTTCAGAATTGATGATTTTCCCACATTCCGTTTTCCGAAAATGCCGATTTGCAGTCGGAGACCTTTCGGTGTATTCAACATAAAATCCAGTCCTTCTCTTACATCATGTTTCTTTAAATTAATAAAGTATAGCTTCATTTTTATGAAATTCCAGTCATAATACAGATTTTTTTTGATTTTTTTGCATTTTTTGTGTAAGATTGGTACAATAGTGTGTAAAAATAGTATCATACTGAACAAAATTGTTTACTTTTTGGCAAAATATCATGCAACAAATATTGAATTGTTTTCAAAGTATGCTATTTTAAGAGAGTCCGGCACAAATTATTGTGCTAATACAAGAGGTAATTTCAAAAGTCCGGCAAATTTTGACTGAAAAAAGATTGTTGATGAGATGAAAATGGTAGTTTGTGCGTGGCTACCCAGTGGGTAACCACCTCAAACGCTCCGTTTTCAGATCGCAACAAGGTTTTTCAGGCATTTTTGAAGACTTTTGAAATTGCCTCACAAATTTACAAATTTAACATTGGAGTTTTTTTATGATTACTTATGCCGCAGCAGGCGATGCCATGATCGCCGGAGGTCATCTTGCCCCCGCTTTTGTAAATGCTATTCGAAATGCAAAATTGCGGAACATGGAACTTGCCTGCAATCAACTTTCGATTGCCAATGAGGATACCAAACGTTCTCTGGAAATCACACGGGAACTGGTGAAAGAAAAAGCCATTCGTATCGTCAGTGTTCACCTGCCGTTTTACGGCGATAAACTGTGGGATCCTTCCGTTTTGGATGAAGAGGTACGTAAAGATGTTTCTGCACGTTTCTCCCAACTCATTCTGAACAATCTTGATCTGATGGCGCCGGAAGCTACGATTCATGCCAGCCATGAGCCGCCGCTGGAAGAACATCCGCAGCATATCGACCAGTTCTGTAAAACGGTGGAAGAAATGATTCCCGCATTGGAAGCCGCCAATATGTCTTTGAACGTGGAATTTCTCCCCCGTACCTGTGTCGGTCATAATGTGGAAGAATTGGAAATCATTACCCGTCGTTTCGATGCAAAACATGTCAATATCAATTTTGATGTGAATCATATTATGGCGGCACACAAAGATCTTCCGGCTATGATCCAGCGTCTCGCTCCCAGAATTCATGCGTTCCATATCAGCGATTATGATGGAATTGATGAATTGCATTGGCATCCCGGTCAGGGCTTGATTGATTGGCCCGCTGTGATGAAAGCGATCAAAGCGATCGATCATGATCTTTTGTTGATTTTGGAAACCACATTCCAGCTGGGCGGCAGACCGCCGCACCGTATTGCAGATCCCTGTTTTGCCTTGAAACAGTTGGAAAACGATTGTTATTTCCTGGAAAATTGCGATCGTATTGTTGCGGAACAGAATGCGTTTCAGGTTCCCGGCAATTGATTGTTTGTAAATCTGTTCCGGAAATTACGATAAAAATAGAAAACACAGGCGACCGGAAAAATCGTCTGTGTTTTTTTGTTTTGAGTCCGGTATAGCCTTATCTTTGCGGAACATATACCGGAAAATGATTGATTTTTCAGATTGCCGTGAAACGGGAATAATTTTCCAGTTTTTCTTTGGCTTCCTGAATTGCCCACGGTCCGCGGACTGCATTGTAATGCCATTCATCCGGATAACCGGCTGTCCGGACAAGTTCCATTGCTTTTTCCACTTCTGAAATCTGCAATTTCAAGAATTCGCAACCTGCTTTTGCCGCCTGTTCATCGTTCCCGACTTGTGCTTTGCCGAAACAATTCATGGCGGATTGCTGATAGAACATAGAGCGTAATTGCGCCGCTTCAAATTTTATCCGCTGTATTTCCTGTTCCGCCATTTTCCGGAAACGGAGCGGGCTGTTTGCCGGTAATGCCTTGCTGAATTCTTCTGCCGCCGCTTCCAGTTGTTCTGCTCCGGCTCCATATGCCGCCGCCGCTTTATCCGCAAACGGGATAATGGATTCCGGCAGGAAACGGTAATCCAGGTAAACTGCAAGTTCATGACCGCACATCAACATTGCTTTCTGGAAGGCTTCCGCTTGTTTTTCCAGGAAGGTACGGAATGTGGTAACGGCGTTTCCTGCGATTCTTTCACTGATCCATCCGGTGAAAGCTGAAGTCGTAAGTCCTTCATCCCAATTGACCCGCGCAAAGAACAATTCTGAATAATCCGGCATGATGCCCCAGGAACAGACTTGCAGAGTCATGAATGCCGCAATCCGGCTTTCCTTATATGCTTTTGCATCCTCTGCAATGACGTCCGGCAGGAACGGGTACATTCCGGTGAAAAGCAGTTGATCACAGTAATATTCAAAGGTATGTGTGTCATCAATTCCCGCTTCATCCAGTTTTTGATTCCATTCCTGAAGTGCCTGCCAATGAATATGGTTCCGTTCGCAGGTCGGATCGTTGATCGCATGAGCGTAACAGCGTTCCCGGGGAGCCCAGGTGAGCAACATCCGTTTTTCCAACGGGATTTGCTTGCTGGGGAAAAGAGTGTCGTGATACGCAATGACAGAGAAACGCAGTTTGGAATCAATGGCATCCGCTGCCCGGCAAAGCATTTTTACACTCAACATGTTTTGATCGCACGGCGTGAAAGAACGGCAGGAGGGACACATACACCATCCGCTGCTGGGCAGGTCATCCGCCCACGCATGGACCACGCTCACATCCGGCGCAAGTTCCTTTGCGAACTTCTGAAAACTTTCTGCCATGACCCGTCGGGTATCGGAATTGGTGATACAGTAATTGGAATCCGCCATACGTTTTCCGCCAAAGTCACTGGGCTGGAACATCCGGAAATATTCGGGATGTTCCTTATAGAGTTCCCGATCCAGAAATTTCGGCAGCAAATGAGCTCCCATTTCCCGGCGGAAGCCCATTTTTTTGTATTCCGCAGTATCTACGGTATCCTTGATAAAACGTACCACATTGAATTTCAGTTTTGCCATAAAATGGAGGTGTTCTTCCAGTGAATAGCAATCTGTTGTGGAAAAGAACAAACCACGGTAGGGAAAACGCGGATTCTGTATAAAGTGTCCCGTTTCCGGCTGTTTGATCTGTTCCGGGATCCATTCCCCGTCTTCACCGGGATAAAGGAATGTGATCCCGAGCCGTTCTGCCAATTCGTAGACGGCATTGAGAATACCTTTCGGTTCGTTTGCATTGAGAATGGCGGACGATTCAGAAAGCGCAAGCACAAAACCGTCAAACCGGATATCATCCGCTGTTGTTACGGCGTTTGTATTGAGTCCAATGAGACATTGTTCCGCTGCATAACAAGGTTGTTCAACGGTGGAAATTCCCAGCTTTCCGAGAAGACGGCACAATTCCTCCACCGCAAAACGATAACATGGATCCTGATTCGCGGAAGTGGAGAGAGTGATGTTTTTTTCCAATGTAAAGCATTCCATAAGGTATTTCTTTCCGGGCTTATTTTTTCAATTTATTCAGAACATGCTGGACAACAGAGACCTGTTCTTCCGATGCCTTGAAATTGTTTTCCAATTCTTCCACGGCTTCATAGATCATGATACAGGCGGTTTTGTAATCCACACCGCCGATTTCACAAATCAAACGGATTCCGCGGTCCATCAATTTCTTATTGGATACATTGACCCAGCTCATCCAGTTGCTTGTGATTCTGCCGAGAACAGCCATCACCCCGGTGGAAATCGTATTCAGAACCAGTTTGACTGCCATGTGACCCATCAAATGCAGCGGAGATTCTTTTACCGTACAGGGAATGGAGAAATCGGCATCCGCATTGCCGCCAACTGCCAGATATTTCCGACAGGCAAATTGCGCCGGAACGTTGTCAAATCCGTTTTTCAATTCTGCCGGACAAGGCATGTTGCCGACTGTGATCAGAATCGCGGCATCATTCCCGGTGACGGAACGGTCCTGGGGAGATTCACAGCCAACCTCGAATTTCAGCAGTTCCGTGCTGCGGATCTTCGGCGGATTGCTGCAAATGTTTTCCGGAATGTTCATGTCAATGTAATCTTTGACTTCCCATTCCAGACAGCGCAGTTTCCGGTTCATGCCGCGCAGCCAGGTTTCTTCTGTTGTGAAAAGCGGATTCTTTACAAATGCCCACGGACGCGGAGAGACGGTATCGTCGTTCTTACGGAACGGCGGCAGCATGAATGTGGGAGAACGTTCGGTCGTGTCAGTAAAGATATCAAGCAGATAATCATTCGCAAAATAAGTGATCAACCCTTTTTTGCGGTAAATATCCGCTTCAAATGCAATATAATCGGCAATGCCTTTGACTGCATCCGCACTTTCCAGTTGTTCCAGAAGTGCGCCGAATTCCGCCGCATAATCCATCAAAGGTTTGCCGGTCAAACGGCAGAGAATCGATTCCAATGCACCTCCGGCAACCAACTGTTCCGATGTGGTCGCCTGCATACGGGTGGATCCGGCAAGTGCCATGGGACCGCAATGGAGATCCAATACGCAAACACGGGGATCCCGAATGGCTTTCCGGGAGCGTTCCAGATGTTCTGCCAGAAGATCGGCAGGGTTGTTGAACATCAGGAAGACTTTTGCACCACGGTCCAGAGCTTCAAACACAGAACCGAGAACGGATGAGGTTTCCCCGCCTTCCGTGATTGCTACCAGCATATCATTTTCCCCCATGCCCATTTCCTGGACCTGACGGCGTCCGAAGACCTGGTAATCTTCAAAAAATTCCACCGATTTGACCAACGCATAATCGCCCCCGGTCATAATACTGAATACCTGATTTGCAAACGGTGCTGCGGCATAATCTTTTGCACAGCAATCCCGCCACATACATTCCAGAAGAATACTCAAACGCCCGGTTGCGCCGCAACCGGAAAATACCACTTTGCCACCGTTGCGGATAACTGCTTCCCCGCTTTCCACCAGTTTTTTGAATTCGGCTGATGCAAAAATACGTTTTGCCATTTCCAATACATTGCGGTCAACTTCCTGAAGATTCCGTACCCCGGCTTCACAGGAGGCGGCAAATTTCTGATCCAAACCACGGGTCAACGGACTGGATTGTTCCGTCGGGAGAAATCCCAGATGAAACTGTTTTTCATTTTCCATGAAGTCGATGGCTGCTTTGTATGCTTTTTCGCTCATTGTTTCGAACCTTTCCGGTTTTGAAATTATCTGTTAAAATGCCTGACAAACAGGCATGGTTAATTTTACACTGATCTTTAATGCAGCTGCCGCAGAGAGTTCCAATGCCCGGTCCGCTTGTTGCGGTGGAACACCAAAACCGAATGCTGCCGGCGGATAGCCCGGTACGCGAATCAAATGTCCGATAATACACAAGTCATTCAAGGCAAAACGGACAAATCCATCCTTACGGAGCTGTTCAAAATAGTCTGCGGGAAAGGGGGTGATCCCAGCCGATTTGCAAATCGCTTTTGCTTCCCCTTTTTCCAATGTTGCCAGCAGAAGACGCCCGGTTGCCGTATCCCAATGATCTTCAAACCGGAATTTCTGCCAGGGAAATACCGGATAATCCGCAAGATGAAAAGCAAGCATTACTCGTTGAGCCTGATTTAATACCGCAATATTTACCTGACAATTGAGTGCTTCTGAAAGTTGACGCACCGGTTCTGCTGCTGCGTCAGCGATCCGTTTGTATAATTGATTCCGGGTATTGAGAGATACGATCATCGGTCCGGCAATGTAGCCGGATTTTCTGGAAACTTTTTCCAGATAACCGCGTTTGACCAGTTCCCCCATGATCCGGGTGCAGGTGGCAAGATTGATATCCAAAGCCTCTGCAGCTTCGCTTGGGAGAACTTTTTTGCCATTCCGTAAAATGACATATTCCAAAATATCAAAAGTTTTGTGCAATGATTTCATAATATGAAATTATAACTCCTTGATTTGAAATTAATATATCACATGATATATATTTTTTCAAGTTGAAAAACAGATATATTTAAGGTAATTTCAAAAGTTTTTTTATTTTTACAGATATCCCATAATTTTTCAAAAAAAATGTGTTTTGCCATATTTGAGTAGCAGATAATTGTTTTTTGAAAAATGAGATTTTGTTCTTGCTTATGACAGAAATCAGTATTTCTGTGCGCTGTCACCGATCACATGTGTATATTTTGAGTTGGGGCAGATGATGTAGCGTTTTGTGGATTTTCCGGACCAGTTGAAGTTGATCGGCGGCAGAACACCGTTATTCCGGGAATAGAATGTTGCTCCATTGCTGAATTGAATGATGGAGCAACATTGTAAGTTGAGTATTTGATTTGTTGATTATTCAGGAGAGTTATTCTCCCATGTCTTTTTTTCTTCTTCAAAAGCTTTTTTTCGTGCGTTTTCTTTGTTGTTCTCTTCTGCTTCCCGGCTGCGCAGTTCCGAAATCTCCCGCTCAATGGCAGATTTTTTGCTTTGGAAATTCGCTTCCATATTTTGATGTTTTGCTTCTATCTTATCCAGAATCAAGCCGGTGACAATGGGTACAATAACAAAGATTATGAGGACGAGTACGCCGCTTAAAGACGCAAAAATCACCCATCTTTTTGTTAAGGGTTCCGGCGGCGGATTTACTGCCTGAAGACATTCCGGACAAGGGAACTGTTTCAGATTTTTTTCCGGTATCAATACTTCTTTTTCGCAATGCGGGCAAATGATAATATCAGCCATGATGTGAAATCCTTCTGATTATTTTTTCTTGTTGTTCTGCTTGGTGGTATTCTTTTTTGCGGGGGCAGGACGGCGGGCAGTCAAAGCCTTGATACGTTTTTGTGCGTATTCATTCTTTTGTTTTTCCGCCATTCTGTAATAGCGCAAAGCCTTGTTCCGGTTCGGTTCGATCCCGCGGATGGAATCTCTGGGGGCAGAATAAATATCACCGAGTCGGACTTGTGCTTCGATACATTTGGATGCCGCTTTTTCATAAAGCTGTATTGCTTTGCCGATATTGGAATGATTTTTAAGCCCGAATTCCTCCTGCAAACCGGCAACAAACAATTTTTCTTCTGCGCGAAGCGGCGTTTGCATAAAAGGATACATCTGGAGCAGAACACGTTCTGTTGCTGATCGGACATTATAGAGTTTTTGCACGGCAGGGTACATCTTCCGGACAAAAGCACCGGAAGAAAGGATTTCCCTGCCCAGCATGACAATTCCGGACTGGAACAAATTTTTCAATGCCTGTTCGCGCAGAATATTCCGTTCTCTTTCCTGTTTAGTCCGCAAAACGTTCATGCGCACTTTGATTGTCTGATCAATTGCATTTTTTCTGGTTTGCGGATCCAGTTTTTTGCGACATTCTGCATCCAACCGGTTCCAGGGGAAAGTACGGCTGCCGACCCGGACACCTTGCTCATTTGCCTGGATAAACGGTCCTTTGTAAGAATATTTTGCATTACCCTGGAAATAGACAACGACAACATTCTGTCCGCGTTTGATTTCCGGGAATCGTTCCTTTGCCAGTTTTTCTGCTGCGGCACGTTCCTTTGCTTCCGGGAATTTGTTGAGAATTTCTTTTTCAATGGCATTGAAACGTTCTGTACACAATTTTTTTGCATCTTCTGTGGAAAGTTCCGTATCTGTCATTCCGGATACCAATTTCAACAGCTGCTCCGGAGTAATCAACGAACCATCCGGATTCCGGCTTTTTTCCAGAAAGATTTTTGAAAAGTAGGTTCGTGCGACAATGGGGCGCAGTTCTGCAAGATCGAATTGATCTTCCATTACATGTAATTGTTTTGTCAGAGAATTGATCTGATTTTTATAATTTGCAAACTTAACAAGAGCTTCCCGTCTGCGGCGTTCGATTTCAGCAAGACGTTCTTTTTCTCTGCGGATCTTATCCTTTGCTTCCTGTTCGATACGTAATTTTTCGTCTTTTTCAAACTGGATCACGGCTTTGGCGGCAGTTGAAACTTCGGAAAGGTCGATTTTTGCATTCAGGAACGGTTCAATGATTTCTTCCACGACAGCGACACGGTCATATTTCCGTTGTGACTTGATTTCTTCCAGAACATTTTTCAAATGCTGAATCAATTCATTGACCGCAGCATTACGGTTTTCCTCTTTTACTGCGGAATATTTCTGTAATGCGTTCAGGAAAAACAGATAGGGATTTTCCTTCAGGATCGGTTTCTGTTCCGGATCGATTTTTGCGGGGAATTCGATTTTGGTATTTTTGATTTTATCTGCTTCCGCCATCAATTTTTTGTTATGGAAGACCGCTTTTTCATTTTCATCCGCTATTACCTGTTCTTTAATCTTTTTGCGTGTAGCCTCCAAACGATTCTGTGCGGATTTGCGTGTATTTTCCAGATTTTTCTGTTCTTCGGCAAAACGTGCGGGCAATTCATTGATTTTCTGAGTTTGTGCCTGATAGATCGTATAAGCACAAAATGCCAGTTCAATGGCAACCAGGAGAAAGAGTATATCGCAGACAATTCCCATGAATTTGGAAGTACGCCAGGGAAAACGATCCCGGATCAATTCCGCTTCTTCGATCACCTCTTCTTCTTCCGGCGTTTCAAAAGATTCAAAACCTTCCATTTCAGAATCCGAGACTTTATCACCCAGGATGATGTCATTTTTGTTTGCTATTTTGATTTCATCTGCATCCGGGGCAGGGGATGCCGCCGCAGAAGTTGCCTGAACCGTTTTTCCACATTCCATGCAAATGATGATTTGTCCTTCTTTTTCTTCGGGAATATTCCCGATCTGTGATTTGCAATGAGGACACTGCATACTGAATTCCGGCATTTTCGACTCCTTTCTGTCTTGTGATCTTTTAACACAGGATCAAGGTAATATAATAAACTGTTATCTGTACAGCAGACCTACTGATGTAACGTAGCATAAAAACAACTCAATACAAGAAAAAAATTATATATTTTTGCATTTTTTTTATGATCGAGGCAATTTCAAAAGTCTTCAAAAATGCCTGAAAACTCTTGTTGAGATCTGAAAACGGAGCGTTTGTGGCTTGTCCGCCGTAGCCTTGGCGAAGGTGGATGGTTATTTTCCACGCCTTGTCACGGCA
>JAFVSW010000066.1 GCA_017503545.1 Lentisphaeria bacterium
ACGATGCCGTCCGTTTCTACCGAAACGCCGTCATCGCGGTGGCTGTCATGGAGAATGTGGTTCGATGCGTTAATCCCAGGGTTGCGCTCTGCTCCACCCTGGGCTGTCTGACTCTTGTCGCCCTGTCAGGGCTTGTTTTACGATTGATCCGTGTTTTTTCGTGCAGTTGTGACTTTTGGATAATATTCCTGCTTATAAACAAAAATCTGACAAAATCACTTTTTCAAAAATCAATTACCTCTTCGTGTGTGCTTATCCCGATTATTCCACGGGCAAACCGGTTTCCGGATCGACCAGACGGAAATCCTCAATATGAATGGTGGGATCTGCGCGGAATTGCAAATCTTTGCCATATACGTTCTGTAATTCACGCAGCAAATCGGCATCGTTGTTTTTCAAACGCGCCATGATGGATGGATGCATGATCACGCGGACGGCAAAATCTTTGTTTTTCCGTTTCCGTTTCAGGATCTCTTTCAGCGCACGCTGGATTTCCACGCTCATACTGATGGCAGATTTGACATGACCGGAGCCATTGCAATACGGGCAAAGATCGTATACTGCATCTTTTACACTTTCATTTTCCCGCTGACGGGTCAGTTCCATCAAGCCGAACCGACTGATCGGTAATACTTTTGTGCGTGCTTTATCATTCCGCAGGAACCGTTCCATAGCCTTGAAAACGGTATCCCGGTCACGCTGATGAGACATATCAATAAAGTCAATGACCACCTGACCGCCGATATTCCGCAACCGCATTTGACGTGCGATTTCTTCTGCGGCTTCCAGATTGGTCGCCAGAATCATTTCCGGTGCTTCCTTGGCGGACCTGCTTTTGCCGGTGTTGATGTCGATCGCAATCAATGCTTCTGTTTCATCAATGCAAAGATAGCCGCCGCTCGGGAGTGTGACGATCCGGTTGAAGACTTCCGCCACCTGTTTGGTGATTTTGTAATAATCAAACACCGGTTCCGGGCGGTTGTAGAGAATCAGTTTTGTCTGAAAATCATTTCCGACAAATTTTTCCACATTGGCTTTTAATTCTGCATGACGCTCCGGATCATCAATGACGATTTCATCAATGTCATCGGTCAGTAAATCGCGTACTGTCCGTTCCAGCATTGTAGGTTCTGCGTAGACCAATGCCGGTGCTTTCGGCTGGATCAGTGCGGTTTCCACACTGTGCCAGACTTCCAGCAGCATATCCAGATCACGCCGGAAAAAGATTTCTTTTCTGCCCTCGCCGACGGTACGGCAAATCATCCCCATATTGTCCGGGATATCCAGATTTGTAAGAATGTTCCGGAGTCGGGTGCGTTCCTTATGATCTTCGATTTTGGAGGAAAGCCCGATATGTTTGGAGTAGGGCAGCAGAACCAGATACCGTCCCGGAATTGTGATATTGGTTGTGACTCTTGCCCCTTTTGTGCCGATGGGACCTTTTGTAACTTGCACCAGTAATTCAGAGCCGCATGGGAAAACCTTCGGGATATCTTCGATCTTGATCTTCCCGCTGTGGAGTTTTTCTTCCAACTCTTTCAAACGCTGAGTTTTATCTGCTTTTCCAATCAGAGAACGGATTTTCCCGGCAAATTTACTGAGCAATTTTCCGGATTGTTCTTCCTGATTGTTTCCGTTTTCACTTTCCGCTTTCCGGACATCTTCCAGAATGTCATAAGATGCCGGGAGCATATCACGATAATGGAGAAACGCATTTTTTTCTGCCCCGATATCTACAAAGGCGGCTTCCAGAGACGGTTCAAGACGGGTGATCCGCCCCAGATAAATGGAACCTGCCACGATTTCATTGGACGGCCGTTCCAGTTCATATTCTTCCAGTCTGCCATCGCAAAGGAGGGCAGAGCGGTTTTCCAATTCTTCACAGTTGAGGATGATCTGTTTTTTGATCTTCTTTTCCGGAACCGGCGGCGGAGAAGGAGGCTGAGGAGTCGTTTGATTTTTTTTATCCTGCTGTTTATTCCCCGTCTTTTTCTTTTCCGGTTTGCCTTCCGTTTTCGGAGCAGAAAGATCCTGTTGATCTGTTTTTTTCTTTTCCGTCTTTCCGGGTGTTTTTTGCGCAGGCTTCCGGTTGTTGTCCTCGGGAACCGTAGTGATATTGCTGTTTTTTTCCTGTTTCTGAGCGGCTTTTTTTGCTTTTTTGATCTTTTTTGCGCGTTCTTTCACAGCATCTTCTGCCGCTTCTTTTGCTTTTTTGATCTTTTTTGCACGCTCTTTTACGGCATCTTCCGCCGCTTCTTTCGCTTTTTTGATCTTTTTTGCGCGCTCTTTTACGGCATCTTCCGCCGCTTCTTTTGCTTTTTTGATCTTTTTTGCGCGCTCTTTTACAGCATCTTCTGCCGCTTTCAAAGCCGCTTTTTCCTGCTTTTTCTTTTCCCGTTTTTTGCGTGCATTCCGAACCAGGCGGACAAAAACACTGCCTTTTTTCTTTTCTTCCGGAGTTGCAGAGTCAACGATTGCAGTTTCTTCTTTTTTTGCAGTGACAGGAGGTGTTGTCTTTTCTGTTTTGCTCCGGCTTCTTTCCGATTTCGGCACAGCATTTTCCGCCGGAACAGAAGATGGCTTCTGTTCCGGGTTAGACCGTTTTGTCTCGGGTCTTCTTCTCTTTTTTTTGAACGATTTTAATTCTTCTTCAGACATGTTCATTCCATGTTTGGGTGACGATCCCGGTTCAGTTCCGGTCATCCATTCCGTTCAGAAGGATATCCCCGATGGAAACGTGGCATCCGTTGAGGAAATCCGCCACAGACATTTCCTTTTTACCTTCCGGCAGAACGCGTTCGATCAGCAATGCACCTTTGCCGCACCGGATCATCATTTGATTGTTTGTGTAAGCTATAAATTCACCGGGCTGCCTCTGGGGGGATTCCCAGGAAGTACATTTTGCCCGCATGATCTTAACATTGATCGTCCGCCCCTTGACAGGGACACGGAATGTCATGGACGGCCACCCGTAAAAAGCGCGGATTTTCCGTGCAATGACGGCAGCATCTTCGCGGAAATCAACGGCGCCGTCCGTTTTACGGATTTTGACTGCAATGGAAACACCACTTTCCCCCTGCGGTACCGGTTTCAACCCTTCTGCGACCTGCGCCAGACAGTTTCCGATTTTTTCTCCGGCAAGCCGTGCGAGAACCTGTTCCAGTTCCCCCGTTGTGATTTGATCGGGAATCGGCAGCCGATGCAGTTCATAAATCGGCCCGGTATCCAACCCCTTTTCCATCTGCATGAATGCCACACCGGTTTCTGCATCGCCATTCAGAACGGCAGTTGTGATGGGTGATGCACCGCGGTAAGCGGGGAGCAGGGAGGCATGCACATTGAAACATCCGAATTTCGGTATATTGAGCAGATCGACTTTCAAAAGCTGCCCGAAGGATACAACGACGACGATATCGGGTGTGATCTTCCGCATCATATCCAGAAAATCCGGTGCATTGACAGAGGGGACTCTCATGCACGGAATATTATGTTCATCACACCATTTGCCCAGGGGAGTCGGCGTAAGGATACGTTTTCTGCCTGCTGCCTTATCGATTTGCGTCCCGATTCCGGCGAGTTCGATCCGGTCATCTTGTGTTAAAGCCTCAAGGACGGGTACGGAAAAAGCACCGGAACCGAGGTAAAAGATTTTAATTTTGTCTTGCTTGATCATGAAATAATCGACTCCGTGAGCAATCATGTGGGAAATGTAAACTGTTGACTTTTTATAATGTAGCATGATTTTTCATTTTTTCCAGTTTCTTTTTTAAAGAATTTATAAAAAAACAAAAATCTGAACATTCGTTATGAAAAATCAAATTTGTATTTTTCTCAAATAATGATATATTATTTGCCACAATTTTTTTTATAACGGAAAGGTCATATCCAATCATGAGTTCGTTTTTCACTGATATTTGGAACCGCAAGGCTGCGCTTTTTGTATTTATCCCCATGATTTTCTTTTATGCGTCATCTTATTTTCAGCGCACTGTCATTCCCGGTACCGTGTTCAATGATTTACAGGTGGATTATGCTTTATCCGGAACGATGATCGCCGGAATGGGCTCTGCCTATATTTGCGTGTATGCCTTCTGTCAGTTGATCATCGGGATTCTGGCGGATAAATACGGGGGGATCCGGGTCATTACCTGGGCGGGGATCATTCTCTGTATCGGTGCTTTGGGATTTCCCCTGGTGTGCGGAAACACGATTTATCATTTGATCCTGATGTATTTTATGCGGGTATTGTGCGGTATCGGATCCAGTGGGATGTTCCTGAGTATTCTCCGGGAAATTGATCATTTATTCGGACGGAAAAATTTCTCTGTTCTGTTCGGTATCATGTACTTTGTCGGTTATGGCGGCGGCATGTGCGGTACACTGCCTTTTGCCATGCTCAAAACCCATTATCATTGGAATCATATTCTGATTGCAGCCGGATTGATTACTGTTGTACTTTATTTGCTGTTTCTGTTTATGAAACGTAATGTGGAACAGGTTCCGATCCGCCCGGTTCCGTTTTCCTTCCGTCCTATTTTGTATCTGTTGAAGAATCCTTATTCCTGGCTTCTGATGTTCAATTGTTCCGTCGGATTCAGTTGTTATTTTGTGATTCAGACGGTATTCGGTATGAAGTTCTTGCTTGATTTTGCAAATTTGTCGGAACGTGCTGCATCTGCAACGATTTTTGCTCTGACTTTGATCAGTATGACGGCACTTCTTACCGGCGGGATTCTGACACGGCTTATGAAGAACCGCAGAAAACCGTTGATTGTGGTATCCTGCAGTATTACGCTTTTCAGCAGTATTCTGATGCTTGTCTCCATTTTATTCCGGTTGCCGCCACTCTGTTTTGCTGCTGCATATTGTCTCTTTGCACTGGCATCGGGAACATCCATCACGCTCACCATGCTGATACAGGAATTGAACTCAAAAGACAGTATGACGCAAGCCGCCGGACTGCTGAATATGTCCGGGTATATGACCGTTGCCATATTTTCCATTTTGATCGGCTTGCTGTTGGACAGTTTTGTGGAACCCGGGACATTTGCCGGTGGAAAAGCGGTGATTTACCCGGCAAAAGCCTATGCCACGCTGTTCGGTCTGTTATTGATCCCGACGACGGCATCATTCCTGATAGCCTGTTTTCTTCCGGAAACCAAAGGGCATTATGTGCGGAAGGGTTACAGCAGCGCAAATGTCCAATAAAGCATTATCTGCAATCTTTGTCCTGTCTTAAATTTCGGGGAACAGGTTTTGTTTCCGCAGTTCCGATGGAGTTGCCCCCGCCCGTTCTTTCATGAAACGGGAGAAATCGGATGAGGTATGGAATCCGCACCGGTCCGCAATTTCTTTGATACTGTTCTCACCCGTATTCAAGAGGGAGATTGCCAAAGCAAACCGTTTCTGCAGCAGGAATTCATGGATCGGGATTTGTGTGTATTGGACAAAGCAGCGGCGGAAATGGTAATAGGAAATCTTATGACTTTCCGCAATTTTTTTGAAGTTATAATCTTTGCCCGGTTCCTCTGTGATCTCATGGATCAAATCAGAAAGGATTTGTATAATCGGCGTTTTGATTTCCGGTGCATTAAGGGCATTGTAAATTGCGCCCATGAAATTTTCCGCACAGACCGCCAATTGATGATTCCGGGACGGGATCCCGGACTGAAACAGATAAAGCATTTTCTGGTGGATCGCCACTAATTCCGAAAAATTTTTCAATGGCAGGATACAGGAACAGATCGTCATGTGTTCCATCAGAGATTCCACCATACGGATCCCCCGTTCTCCTTCAAAGATAAACCACCGGTTTTCCCGCACAGTCCCGTTTACCGATTGCCAACTGGCATTGAGCAGATCCGGATGGATCAAATAAAAAAAGGGCATTTTGATGATCACTTTGTTATCCGGATAGATCGTACGGCAAAGCACATCTTTGCCCAGCATCAACCCCATACCGTAATACCGGTCATCCCGTACCGGTGTCAGCGGCGGCAGATTATTTTTGTTGTTTACCGATTTCCCTACATGGGTGAAATGGATATCTTCAAAGTAATTCATCGTTTTGCCTTATTTTGCATTGTATTGACTATATTTTCATCTTGTCAAATAAAGATTTTTATGCTATAATATATCCGGAAACAATGAATTGTCAAGTTTTTTATATGATTTTATTACAACAAAGAAAGGATCAAAAATGAAAAAAAACAATTGTCGCTTTTTTCGCGATTTCAGTTGCATCTATGGTATGTCAACTTGTTGCCGCACCCATGCCGACTTTATCCCCGGCAAGCAACCGTTTTACCTTTGCGGTCCCGGTGAAAAAGGCGCCGGTCATCGACGGAAGATTGGAAAAAGAGTTTTGGGACAATGTTCCCCGTGCAAAATTTTTCCAGGTTCAGAATCTTTCCACAACCAGTCTGACCAAACAGACCTCGTTCCGGATCGCGCATGACAGTAAATATCTGTATCTCGGTGCGACCATGTGGGAATCCAATCCGGAATTGATGAAAAAAAATGGTGACTGGATCAATTTTATTTTCTCCCATACTTACAACCGGGAAGGCAACTGGCAGGACAGTCCTTACATGTTTCTCCGGATGAGTGCGGACGGCGTACAGAACGGTTTTTACAATGAATTGCCCGGCAAAGTGGAAAAGCCTTTGAAATATGAAAAAGGCGAATGGATCACCGTATGTACCAAAGATAAGACCCGCTGGTATATGGAATCCAGAGTTCCCTTGAGTATGCTGGGGATCAAGCCGGATACCACCACGATCTTTCTGAATGTACGCCGTGACCTCTCCACCGGGCCGAAAGAAGAACGGGAAACCGTTTGGAGTGCATTTATCAACGGTAAACTTGCCACACACAGTTTCGGAACATTGCATATCCTGAAAAATCCGGTCCGTATCAAACGGCTGGAAGAACGGATCAACGGACATGTCCGTGCCGGATTTATCAATGGTACATTCAAAGACCTTGTCAACCGCCGCGGGGAATATATCCGTGCGAAACAGGCATACGGCAACTTGCCGGAATGGAAGGAAGCGGAAAAAATCGTCGATCGTTTAGGCAAAGCGTACACCACCGGTTTGAAAGCCTATCCCTGGTGCATTTCCGATGAATTTGAAGATTTGTACATGGAATGGAAACGACTCCTCAACAAACTGGAAAAATCGGCTCCCACCACACCTTTTGCCATCGAAACAAATCAGGCAAAGATCCTTTCTGTCAAATTGAACGGGGCAGAAGTCAAAGCGGTCAAAGGTTCTTATGCGTTTTCCCTTGTTTCCGGGCTGAATAGATTGGAAATCACTGCAGAAGCAGCCGGCGCAGCTCCCGGTGTGAAATTCAACTTAAAAAATTCACCGGAAACGGCGGCTGATTTTGCCGCTGCCGCACCCGGTACTGCAGAAAAAGATTTCAAAAAAGCGGATAATAAAAACGGTTGGCTCTGGAGTGGTAATCAGAAAAAACTGGTTTTCCGGCAGAATCTGATCTGGAACCGTCAATATGGCAATCACCCTTATGCCTTTATCGGACCGCATGTAAAAGTCTGGGGTGTTTCTCCGGGCGAAACCATGTTTTTCATCCATAACGTATACAATCCGAACAAGACAGGCAAATGC
>JAFVSW010000008.1 GCA_017503545.1 Lentisphaeria bacterium
AATTTATTTTACTTCAATATTCCCCGGTTATCTGTTGACATTGATTTGAACTATCAAGGTCTTGACCGCAGTGAAATGTTAGAAAACAAAAAGGAGCATGAAAAGATTTTTCAAAAACTTTTTCAGGAAAAAGGGTATACTGTCAAAAGGATGCCGGAGGAACACGCCGGAGGCAAGTGGCGTTTGAACTACAAAAACATTATGGGGCAAGATCAGAATCTTGAAGTCGATTTGGCATATATGCTGCGAGTTCCATTGATACCTGCTGAAATTCGCGTCTCCAATGATTTTTGTGGTTTTCAAGCTCAAAATATTCGCGTGTTGAACATTCACGAATTGGCTGCGGGAAAATTCTGTGCCTTACTTTCAAGATGTAAACCGCGTGATCTTTTTGATGCGCACTTACTTTTGCACAATATTTCGTGGGACAAACAGAAATTACGTGAATGTTTTACCACTTATGCGGCATTCAACAAAGATGATTTCAGCCAAATAAATGCCCTGGGAGATATGAAATTCGATTTATCGCAATTCAAAGCACAGCTTATTGCAACTTTACCGGCGGGAAGCATTGTTCTTTCTCCTGAAGAATATCTCAATAAACTTATCACTGAATGCCGTGAAAAACTGGATATTATCTTGCCATTCTCTGATTCTGAAAAGAAATTTCTTGAAGAAGTCAATTTTACCGGCAATATCTATCCGGAAATGGTTTCTGAAGACGAAACAATGCAGATAAACATCAGGAATCATCCCATGTTGGCATGGAAATGTTTGAATGTAAAAAATTATCGCAGCAAGCAAAAGTAATTCATTTACATTGTGTATAGCGATTACCCTGTTCTATTGTGCCAGAAAATGTTGGAGGGCTTCCGGGCCGGGCATCCCCTGCGGATAAAAATGTAAAGGTCCACCCGCCGGATCTCCCGACGCCCATTGATTTAATACCGGAGTGAATAATTCCCAGGATAATTCCACCGTGTCACGGCGCATGAATAATGTACGGTCATGCAGCATGATATCCAGCAAAAGCCGTTCGTATGCCGTAAGCATGTGTTCTGATACATTCAACAGAGAAGAATAACGGAATCCCATCTCCAATGTGCCAAGACATAATTTCGGACCCGGATGTTTCGCCTGCAATGAAAGATAAAATCCTTCATCCGGCTGGACCGCAAGCCGTAACTGATCCGGGGCAAGATCCGCCGCCGTCAACGGTGAAAAAATTGATTCCGGGACCCGTTTAAAAATCAGCCGGATATCTGTACATTTTACCCCGGTCCGTTTCCCGCTCATCAAATAAAACGGCACACCCGCCCATCGCCAATTGTCGATATACAATTTTGCGGCGGCAAAAGTTTCTGTTTCTGAATCGGGCGCAACTCCCGGTTCTTCCCGATAACCAAGATATTGTCCACGCAGAAAATATTTTCCGGTCTCCTGTGCCGGAATGGGGCGGATACAACGCAATAATTTTGCTTTTTCATCATGCACGGCATCCCCTTGAAAACGTACCGGAATTTCCATCGCCGCCAGGGATAACATCAAAATCAAATGATTCTGGAACATATCCCGCACTACACCGGCATGATCAAAATATCCGGCACGATGTTCCACACCCAACTCCTCCAACGCCCGGATCTCCACCCGGTCGATATTATGCCGGTTCCATACCGGTTCAAAAAGGATATTGGCAAAACGGAACATCAGGATATTCTGTACCGTTTCCTTGCCGGAATAATGGTCGATGCGGTAAATTTGTTCTTCCCGCAGATACCTGGATAATTCATCATTGAGCTTGCATGCACTTTTCAAATCATGCCCAAACGGTTTTTCAAACACCACACTGCCCTGCGCGATCATGCCGCAACGCTGCAAATGTCTTGTCGCGGTAACTGCCATATCCGGCGATAAAGCAAGGTAAAAGATCCGGTTTTCCGGTGTGATTCCGGAACGCTGTTCCAATTCAAAAACCTTATCAAAGAGAAGATGATAACTTGTCACATCGGTAAAATCGCCATTGAACGGAGTCACCCGACGGAGAAATGATTCCGTTTTTCCCACACCCCCATCGGCAGGAAACCGTTTGGCAAGCCGCGCCCGGTATCCTTCCTCAGACTCAAAAGGGTGTCTGGAACAGGCGATAATCTGTGTCCGCGGGTGGAGCAGATCCCGCAAGTGCAATTGATACAATGCAGGAAACAATTTCCGCTGTGCCAAATCCCCTTCCGATCCGAAAATCAACAGCAGACAGGGCATGGCATTGACTTCCATGCACAAAGATGCCCGGAATGATGAATCCACGGTATCCGCCTCCTTCCTTTGATCAATTATGCTGGAACCGTTCCAGATATTCGGCAATTCCTTCCGGCGAGGCTTTTATTGTTTTATCACCGGGATTCCAATTGGCAGGGCAAACCTCCCCATGTTTTTCCGTGAATTGCAATGCATCCAGAATACGTAATGCTTCAAAAACATTCCGCCCGAGGGCAAGATTATTCACCAGTTCATGCTGCACAATTCCCTGTGCATCGATCAGAAATTGACCGCGCAGTGCAACTGCTCCGTTGATCAGCACACCATAAGACCGTGCAATCCCCTTGGTGATATCGGCAACAAGTGGATAACTGATCTTTCCGATCCCACCCCGTTTCAAATCCGTCTGCCGCCATGCGTAATGAGAATATGCCGAATCGACGGAAATCCCGATCAATTCGCAATTCCGTTTATGAAATTCCTCAATTTTCCGGTGAAATGCAATGATCTCCGATGGACAGACAAACGTAAAATCGGATGGATAAAAGAACAGCAAAACATAATGTCCCTTGTGTTTGGACAATGTAAGACTCTTGATTTCATCATCCGGATACACGGCATCGGCAGTAAAATCGGGTGCAGGCAAAGTGACTAATGACATAACTCATTCCCTCCTTTTTTTTTGAATATATTCTTTTTCTTCCGGGTCCCCAATCCCGGTCTCTGACTCCACAGTACACAGTCAAAAACAAATTTTCAAGCCGGATCCCGACTTTTTTTCAACTTTAATATGCAATGAAAATCCGGTATCATTTCCGCCGCAGATGAAAAATAGAAAACATTTATGTCATCAAATGGGAGTAAAGCAAGGGTATATTTCATTTTATCCGGTCAAAATCAAATCCTTTTTTTTTGCATGTTTTCCGGATCCCGTTCTTGCTTTTTGGTGATTTGCAGTGTATATTTGCCCCATGTTTTTCATAATGACGAAAGAGGATTTTTATGAAAAGAATTGCAGTAAACGAAATGATCTGTTTCAACCGGTTTTCAAAAGAAATCGGGATTTTTTCGTTTCTCTGTATTCTCTTTCTGTTGATCAGTTCATTTTTTTATGGAACCGCGCGCAATCACTCTGCCATAATGGAAATTGCTCCGGTCTATTGGGCGGACGGCTGCATTGTGGAACAGGAAATACTGCCAACGGAAACGCATAAACGGCAAAACTGTTTTAACGGTACACAAATCATGCGGGACCGTGTTTACAAACGGACAGTTTCCCGACGGCAATACAAATCTTGCGTTCAACCTGCGGCAGCAATCTTTTTCCAAACAAAAAATATGATATTGACTGTCCCCCCGGCAGTCTGCGATTTTTTTCAAAACTTCCATTACACTTCCCAAGAACATAAATTTAATTTTTCCGTCCGGGATGGACCTCACAGATGTTGAATAAACTATTTTAATTCGAGGTAATTTCATAAGTCCGGCAAAATTTGACCGAAAAAAGATTGTTGACGAGTTTTCAGGCATTATTGAAGGCTTTTGAAATTGCCGCATTCAAAAAAACATCTATTTCATGAGGTATTTATGTTTTCAACATTGATGCAAGTCTTTGGAGGACTTGCTATATTTATATACGGCATGAAGCTTATGAGTGACGGGCTTCATCAGGTCGCCGGGGAAAAAATGCGTAATATCCTGCGCATGTTTTCCGCAAATCCGCTGGTTGCCGTTGTATCCGGCGCGGCAGTCACATGTGTCATTCAATCATCCAGTGCCAGCACCGTTATGGTGATCGGTTTTGTCAATGCGGGTCTGCTCTCTCTGGTTCAGGCTATGGGGCTTATTTTCGGTGCCAATATCGGGACATCAATAACGGCGCAATTGATTGCGTTTGATATTACGTGGATCATTATGCCCTCGATCATTGCCGGGCTGCTCTTGAGTTTTTCAAAACAGCAGAAAATTGCGGACTGGGGACTGACAATTGTCGGTCTCGGCTTCCTTTTTCTGGGTATGGAGTTTATGAGCGATGAACTCAAATCATTATCAAAACTGGAATCGTTCAAAGCCGCGTTTTTAACGTTCCAATGCGCTCCGGTAAATGGAATGATTCCTTTCGGGTCCCTGTTGGGAGCTATTTTCATCGGCGTATTTGCCACCATGATCATTCAAAGCAGTTCCGCCTGTTCCGGAATCATTATTGCGTTGGGTGTCAGCGGCTTGCTGGATATTTACACGGCGGTTGCGCTGATTCTCGGTTCCAATATCGGGACAACTGTCACTGCGCAACTGGCAGCAATTACCGCCAACCGGGTAGCAAAACAAGCTGCTATGGCGCATACGCTGTTTAATGTTCTCGGTGTTATTATCATCTGTCTGACATTCCTGATCCCCTGGGGAAATGAACCGGCATTTTTCACCTTGATCAAAAAACTTTCGTTCCACAGCAGTGTTCCGCGGCAAATCGCCAATGCCCATACGGTATTCAATGTATTCACCACTCTGATTTTGCTGCCGTTTATTCCATTTCTGGCAAAATTGTGCGAGAAATTCATTCCGGTCAAAACGGACAAAGTCAAATACCAATATCTGGAACCACATTTGCTTGATACTCCGCCGCTTGCTCTTTCCCAGTCGGCATATGCCTTGCGCCGTATGCTGCAAAAAGCATGGAAAATGGTCAATTGTGCAATGAACTTATACAATCGCAATGATGCAAAAAACGAAACGCTGGCACGGCAATTGGGAAAGCGGGAAGCCGATATTGATGAACGACAGAAGAGCATTACCGAATATCTTTCCAAACTCATGGAAAAGAAATTGACAAAACAGGAAGCTGCACAAATTCCGTTATTGCTCCATTGTACAAACGATATTGAACGGATCGGTGACCATACTGCAATCATTCAGAGAATTATCAATCAATTACAGGAAAATGAACTGAAATTCAGTGAACA
>JAFVSW010000067.1 GCA_017503545.1 Lentisphaeria bacterium
CATTGCATTGGCGAATATGTCATTCCGTGCCGGAACGCCATATCCGTCAATGCCGGTCTTGGTCAATGTCGTTCGACGTCTTATCCCCAGGGTTACGCTGCGCTCACCCTGGCTTGTCACGGCGTAATAAAATGAAGACGGAGCTGTCTGACTCTTGCCGCTCCGCTGGAGCTTGTTTTTCAATTAATCTGCGTTTTTTTCGAATAAAAAGTTTCGTGTTTATCTTACAAAGTAAATTTAAGAGTCCGGTGAATACCAATAAACTGCTATTTCCACATCAAAGAGATCTTTTTTAACCTTCTATTGCTTCAAAATTTTTACCGGACAGCAGTGTTTTACTCCTTGTATTGTACCGATTTATTCCACTCCCGGCTCAAACTTCAATAAAAAAATAAAAGAAAAACGGTATTGGGGATTGACGGAATGCGTTTTGTGTGGTATCTTATAAGAGGATCAAGTACAAAATCTCACGTAAGGAGTGATTTTATCATGGGAAAGAAAAAGACTGTCCGTACTTTCCGGAAAATGAAACGCGATGGCGAAAAAATCGTCATGCTCACCGCATATGATGCAATTACCGCCGCAATGGCACAGGCAGCTGAAATCGATCTGCTGCTGATCGGCGATTCCGTTGGCACTACGATGATGGGATATGCCGATACCGTTCCCGTTACCGTCGAAGATATGATCCATCATGGTAAAATGGTACGCCGCGGCGCACCGGATATGTTCCTGGTATGCGATATGCCGTTCCTCTCTTATCATTGCGGCGATGATGATGCCATCCGCAATGCCGGGCGGTGTCTCCGGGAAACCGGCAGTGACTGCGTAAAATTGGAAAGCAGTGAATCGACTGTCCCACTCATCCGCCGCATGGTGGATGCCGGGATCCCTGTCATGGCGCATATCGGACTGCTGCCGCAGCATGTCAAAACATCCGGCGGATACCGTATTGCCGGACGGGAAGAAGAAGAAGCCGCGGCTTTGAAAAAACTGGCATTGGATCTTCAGGATGCCGGGGCATTCTCCATGGTATTGGAATGTGTTCCCGCCGCTTTGTCAAAAGAAATTTCTGAAATGTTGGAAATCCCGACAATCGGGATCGGCGCCGGAATCGGTTGCGATGGTCAGGTACAGGTCATGACGGATTTACTCGGTATGGGTACGTTTGTGCCGAAACATGCAAAGCAATATGCACAACTCGGCAAAATCATCACCGAAGCATTTGCCTCTTACCGCGCCGAAGTCAAAGACGGTTCCTTCCCCACCGCAGAACAATCATTCTGACGGAGTTTTGAGTTATGACCTATTTTTCCGGTATTCTACTCTGCTTTTTACTGCTGGAAAGTGCAATTCTGATTTTCCTTCTTCTGCGGGCATATAAAAAGACAGATACTGCTGTGATTACGCCGGAACCGGAAAAACGGATCCAACCCGTGACAAAAACTCCGGAACGGCAAACACCGCAGCAGCAGTGTACCAACATACAGCATACAGTACTGCTGGCGGGACGTCTGTCATCTGCGGCGGAAATGATTCCGGCTGCGGTCCATGACATCCGCCAGCCATTGTCCGTTTTATGCGGTTATCTGGATCTGTTGATGATGCACGAAAAGAAAGATGCGGAAGTGGAAGATTACCTGCGTTCCTGCAGCGAAAGTACACTCCGTATGGAAGCTTATGTCTCCAAATTGCGTAATTATGCAAGGTATGATAAAGAACAAACGCTGGTTGCCGTAAAACTTTCCTCCCGGATGCAGCGCGCGGAAGAATTGTTGATCGAACAAATTCAAAAATATCATATCAACATCACAAGAGATTATCCGGAAACAGAACCGGATGTCACCTTGCCCGAACAGGACAGTGTTCTCATATTCCATCATCTGCTGGCAAATGCCATTGATGCCGTTGCAACGGTTGCCGAACCGCAGCTGCTGTTCCGGATCCGTTGCGAAAAACGCAGTATCGTTGTCATCATTCAGGATAACGGATGCGGCATTACGGAAGAAGAATTGAAACAATGTTTTACACCGTTATACACAACAAAAAACTGGGGAACCGGTTTGGGACTGCCTTATTGCCGCGCTGTTATGGAAAATCTCCAGGGATCATTGGAGTTCATGCGTAATGAAAATGATATGCCCGGCTGTTGCGTCCGTCTCACCTTCCCGCTGACAGGAGGCCATTAACATGTATCTGGAAAATTTATCGCTGAAAATCGACACGCAGAAATGCAATCTCTGTACCGCTTGTATCCGGGAATGTGTAAACGGCGTTCTGACAAAAAATGATCAGAATCAAATCGCAGTTGCACCGGGGGGCGAAGGACGCTGTATTCATTGCGCACACTGCATGATGGTTTGCCCTGCCGCCGCCATTTCCATTGACGGACTCGATCCGGAAAAAGATTTTGAACCCGCATTGCGCGGTCCCGATTTCAGTAAACTGCTTAATCAGGTGAAAAGCAGACGCTCCATCCGCCATTTCAAACAGAGAAATCTGGACAGCGATGTCATGGCAGATCTCATGGATGCCTTGCGGTATCCGCCGACCGGTGTCAATTACCGGAATCTGCAATTTTCCGTGATTTCCGATTGCGATATCATGGAACAATATCGTGAAAAACTTTATGCCCGGTATTTCGCCCGCTTTGAAAACGAACCGGACACCAAAGATATTTGTACCGCGTGGAAACAGGCATTGGCGAACGGCGGGGATCCCGTATTCCGCACTGCGCCCCACATGATTCTGGTGAATTATGATGAAAAAGCACCTTGCGGATTTGCCGATTCCGTCATTGCATTGTCTTACTTTGAAATGCTGGCAAATGCCGCAGGTGTCGGTACCGTCTGGTTCGGCAGATTGATCTTCCTCTTCAATCAAATGCCGGAACTCATGGATATGTTTGAAATTCCTGCCGGATATAAACCCGGATATGCCATGTTGTTCGGATATGGAGAAAATCTTTTCCGCAGAGCTATCAAACGCCAATTGCCTGTCATTACCCATCTGAAATGAAAAAGAACGGTTTTGACCGGCTTACACCGGATTTTTTCCTGCCGTATGCAGAGGAAGCACTCCAATGCAGTATGACCGGTATGGCATCTTCCATGCCCAGTTATGTCAACCGGGTATTCCTCTGTCAGGCAGCTTCCGGCGATCGGCTGGTTTTGAAATTTTACCGTCCGGACCGGTGGACGCCTGACGCCATCCGGGAAGAACATGATTTTCTCTGGGATTGTGAAAATGAAGGCATCAATACGGTACCGCCGTATGAACTTTCCAACGGCGATACACTGTATTTTGCCGGGAATATTCCATTTGCCGTTTTTCCGTTGAAACACGGGCGCAATGCAGAAATCGAATCGGAAAATTTTTATCAGAGAGCGGGCGCATTGCTGGGCAGAATCCACGCCTGCGGAATGAAACGCCAAGCCGTACACCGGCAGATTTTCACACCGGAACAATATGCGTTCCGAACTATGGAACGCCTGTTCCAATCCGGTGCCGTCCACCCCAGATATGAAGAACCGCTTATGACGGTCTGCGAAGAATTGATTGATCTGGCGGAACAACTTTTTCCGCCGGAAGATACCTTTTTCCGCATCCACGGGGATTTCCATGTCGGCAACCTGCTGGAACGTCCAGGGGAAGGTTTGACGGCAATCGACTTTGATGATATGGTACACGGTCCGGCAGTACAGGATGTATGGATGCTGCTCCCCGGTTCCGCAGAAGAATCAACCGCGGAATTACAGGAATTTCTCCGCGGCTACGAAATGTTTCTGGAATTTCCACGGGAAGATCTGCGTTTATTGGAATTACTCCGGGCGTTACGGATGATGCACTTTCTTTCCTGGTGCGCCATCCAGCGTTCCGACCGGAATTTTCAGGAATTATACCCCGGCTGGGGCAGTGAAATGTTCTGGCGGAAAGAACTGGAAGACCTTCTCCGGCAGCAGCAGCTTATAGATCAAGCCCTTCACTAAGCCGAAAAAAACAAAGCTGCTGCAACTCTTTTTTACAAGTTTTGCAGCAGCCTGATCAAATAAATCAGCAGAGCCGGGATAATATATTTATTGTTCCCGGATTATTTTTTGTCCGTTTTCGGTTTCCCGGGACGGAATGTGGGGATCTTTTTGATTGTCTTGATCACCTGTTCCGCAGAAATCAAACGGGTACATTCAAAATGACGATCCGTTCCTTTATGACGCGGACACCACAGGAAATCGAAATGGTCAAAGTCTTCCCGCATATCATTCCAGCAACTGTGACAGGTATGATAGTTGATCACACGGTACGGGGTATAAAATTCATTGGTCGGATGGGTAAAACCGGAAATCATGACGACAGGGACTTGACATCCCCAGGCGAGCCAGGAAAGACCGCTGGAAAGACCAATAAAGAAATCGGCATCTTTGATCACATCAATACGTTCCTGCAAGGGTTTGTCCCCCGTATAATCTTCCACACCCCAGGGCATATAGTTCCAATTCAAACCGCAGCCATGCACCGCTTCTTTATCAATACAGATGACACGGTATCCATTTTCATGGAGGAACTTGATCACCTCGCGCCAGCCGTAAGGATTGTTCCAATATTTTGCCTGACTGGATGACTGGGCGGCAATCACAACGTATTTATCTTTGATCTGGCGCGGGGCACTCAGATTGAAACGCGGGGGGATATCCGCCGGATCGACGCCAAGGATATATCCGGCAGTACGGTGCAGCCCGATATAACGGAAGTCAATGGGCTGATTATCCACATTCCCGCGGAAGAAAAGACCCATGTAATAACAGGCATACGGCTTATAATTTTTTGTTTCTTCCGGTTTGATGAATGTGATATCCGGGTATTGATCCCGGACGACATCGGCAATCCACGGCGTCATGACGCATACCAGTTTGCAATTGTGTTTCTGTTTAAAACGCTCCACATAACTGAACCAGCCGATGGAATCCCCGATGGTGCCGACGGGCAATTGTACCATGACGACCTGATTTTCCGCATTGTATTCATGTTCAAAAATCGGCTCTTTTCCGCCTTTATGATGAATGATCAGTTTGAACTTGATAAAAAATTTCTTCACGCTGGTAACATAGGCACCGGGAACCGTGTCTGCACTGTAAAGAATGATCCCCGTATCCACATCGGAAAATGTCACATGATATTCTCTGCCATTGTGCGGAAAAAGAATACGGATCCCATCATTAAAGTCAAACTTGATTCCTTCCACCGCATCCTGCGTGGGAATGGAAGGCATTTCACCGTAAATACTCGGCTGTTTCTGCTGTTGCGGTTCATTACCGGCGGCAGGTGCGGCAGGTGCGGGAGCAGCGGCAGGGATATTTGCCGGAGCCGGAGTTACATGAAAAGACAAGTCTCCAATGTTATTGTTTGGATTGATTGTAATATCAGCCATTTTGTCTCCTTTTATGAAGTTTCTGATTTGTTATATTTTCCGTTGTTCAAGAGGTAATTTCAAAAGTCCGGCAAAATTTGACTGAAAAAGGATTGTTGAAGAGATGGAAATGGTAGTTTGTACGTGGCTACCCAGTGGGTAACCACCTCAAACGCTCCGTTTTCAGATTTCAACAAGAGTTTTCAGGCATTTTTGAAGACTTTTGAAATTGCCTCAAGAATAAAAAATTAAAATTCCATAAAAACTTTCAACAATTGATCTTTCCGCGGGTTCGTATCATAATCGATCATCACAAATGAACCATTGGCAACAGCAGTATATTTTCTGCCCACAATGTATAAACATTTGTTTTTATTCACGTATTCCAGTTTATTCCGCATCTTTTTGTATTTTGTGTTGTATTTGTAAAATGCAACCTGACGGCCTGCCAACATGACACTGAAGCCTTTTTCCGCATGGACCGGGCCCGGTTCCATGTCACACAATGGCTGCGCCCCCGTCTTCAAAAGAATGTACCGGATCAGTTCTTCAATGGGAACCGCATTATTGTCATGCCCGGAAAAAAACTGAACAAATGCAGATGGTCTTTTGGAAGGCTCCATATAATTGGCACTGATATGGCGTTCCGAAGCGGAAGACGCACATCCGGCAAGCAGCAGCAAAGCAAAACAAGCGATAAGACAACGGCAGAAAACAGTCATAAGCAAATACTCCTTTCGTAAAAAAAACTGTAATTTCTCTAATTTACGACAAAAAAGTAAATTTTCAAGTTGAAATAATAGAAAAGATGCACTATTTTATATAAATAATAAGGTAATTTCAAAAGTCTGGCAAATTTTGACTGAAAAAAGATTGTTGAAGAGATGGAAATGGTAGTTTGATCCGGCGTCGCCTTATGGCTATGCCGTGACAAGGCGTGGGAAATAACCATCCACCTTCGCCAAGGCTACGGCGGACAAGCCGCAAACGCTCCGTTTTCAGATCTCAACAAGATTTTTCAGGCATTTTTGAAAACTTTTGAAATTGCCTCATAATACAGAAAGGACATAAAAACATGTTGGAATATCCGCTTTATGAAATCGTTCTGGTTGCACCGGAGATCCCCCAGAACACCGGAAATATCGGCAGAATCGCCTGCTGCACAGGCTGTAAACTCCATTTAATCGAACCCGTTTCCTTTTCTTTTGAAGATAAATATTTGCGTCGCGCCGGAATGGATTACTGGCATCATGTGGATTGCACCATTCACAAAGACTGGGAAACATTCTGCCAATATGCCGGCGATAGAAAAATGTATTTTTATTCCACAAAAGGGAAAAAATCATATTGGGATTGCCCGATGGAAAAAGGCAGTTTCCTTATTTTCGGCAGTGAAGGACATGGTTTGCCGGAGATTCTTCATCAGACCTATCCGGAACAATTTTACACCATCCCCATGCCTGGAAAATTTCAACGCAGTTTGAATCTGGCGAATTCCACTGCCATTGTGGTGTATGAAGGGTTGCGCAGATGTCAGACAGAATTAAATTAATGGCAAAGAAATGAAAAAACTCGTTCTCTTTATCATAAAAGTTCTGATTGCTGCCGCTATTATTGCGTTCCTCATTCATAAAAACGGTGTCGCTGTCCGGGATGTCCTGCAAGTCCCCGTCGGATGTCTCCTGATGGCTGTTCTGGCGATGTTTTTGCAAAATCTGCTTACCGGAATACGCTGGTACCATTTACTGAAATGCGCCGGGATTCAATTAACATATCCGGAAGCAATTTCGCTCACATTTCAAGGGTGTTTCTATACGTTGTTCATCCCCGGCGGTGCCGTCGGCGGTGACTTGATCAAAGCCGGGATTTTAGCAAGCAGAGCCCCTGCCGGGAAAAAATTCACCGGTGTCTTTTCCATTCTGATTGACCGGATGTGCGGGTTGACGGCATTGATGCTGGCGTGTCTGCTCTCGATTCTCTGGTGTCTGCCGGAAATTTCCACATTCCCGGAAAAAACAAAATATTTTATCGGGACATTGAGTCTTGCCTGCTGCGGGGCTCTGTGCGCAGTGTTTGCATTGCTGTTCCATGATAAATTATACAAGATCAAATGGATCAAAAACATATTCGACATTCTGGATAAACACACAAAAGGCGCGTTCCATCAGGCAGCAGAAGCCATGATTCTGTATCGCAGTTACTGGAAACGGCTTCTGGGGTGTACGGCTGCCACAACATTGATCTTTTTCCCATTGCTGGGACAATGTCTCTGGTTTGCCGCTTACGGGATCACCGGCACGTTTCCAAACTGGAAAATCATGTTCCTTACTGCCAACCTGAGCAATGGTGTCTCGGCGATTCCGCTGACGCAAGGAGGAATCGGGACACGCGACTTTGTAACAAGTTCCATTTTATCCGGTGCCGGTTTCTCAGCCGCATCGTCAGGAGCGATTCCTCTGGTGTATACCGGGGTTTTCCTGGTCGTATCCTTCGGTGGCGGGTTGTTCGTGCTTTATGATACATTTTTCAGAAAAAAACAAAAATAAGATTTGCAATCTGCAGGAACAGAGGCTACAATATTACAGATACTAACGCAAGGAGCTGTCAACTGTGAATAATCCGGAAGAAACAAATCATAAAAATACACCTGTAATTTCAGCAAAAAAAACACAAAAAATCAGTTCCTGCGCCCCGAAATCAATGCAGGATTATAACGCAACCGGACAAACGGATCTGCCCACCGTTGCGGCAGTAAGTCATACCGGTTTCTACCGTAGTAATAATGAAGATTGTTACGGATATCATGTTTCCCATAACAACAAAGTCCGTCTACTGGCGGTAGCGGACGGAATCGGCGGGCATGGCAATGGAGACCGGGCAAGCAAACTGTTGATCCAGGAACTCCTCAATTTCTGGCGAAAAAATGAAGAAAATATTACACCGGAAAACTGGCAGGAAACGGTAAAACTTCTGGAACTCGAATTATTCGCTATCAATCACAAGATCCATACGATCAATGAAGTAACAGGAATCAAAGTTCCCATGGGGGCAACCTTGGCACTGCTGCTTCTCTTTCCGGGAAAAGCAATCACAATCCATGCCGGGGACAGCCGCATTTACCGGTTCCGCAATCAAACATTGACTCAATTGACAGAAGATCACAGTTATATCTCGGAATTTCTCAAAAACGGAACGTTGACAAAAGAGAAAGCTGCCAAGCATCCCCTTGCCCATGTGATTCTGCGCTCCATCGGCACCGGAATGACCTGTGACCCGGAAATTCAAATCCATGACTTGGAAAAAGATGACTTTTTCCTTGTCTGTTCCGATGGTCTGCTGGAGGATTTGACGGATGATGATATTCTGCAAATCGTCCGGAAAAATCATTCCATTTCTCAAACCGCAAATGAATTATTACAGCAGACATTCCGGAATGGAGCTCACGATAATGTAACCATTCTCTGCACAAAATACGTATGAATGAGCTGAAAAATAAAATTCTGAAATGGAAATTCCCGTTATTCTGCCTGATGACCGGCGGAATCCTCAGGATTTTATATCTTCATGCGTTCGCAGATTTGCCGTTATGTCAATTTCCCTGTGGTCCTGATATCGGGGAATATGTCGCCGATATGCGCGCAATCCTGTCCGGTAATTTACCTCAGGAAATGATACACGCTCCTCTCTATGGCTGCCTGATGGCTCTGCTCCATCTCCTTTGTTCCGGTAGTTTTTTCTGGATGCGTCTGCTGCAATCACTGCTCATTATGTCCGCCGGAATTCAGCTCTTTCTGATTCTGCAACGGAATTGCAAGCATCATTCCATCATACCCGGAACATTCCTGTTTCTGTTCTGCATTTACCCCCCGTTCATCCTGTGGCAATGCGACTTTTACAGTGAAAATCTTATGTTATTCTGTTGTTGCTGGGCGTTATTCTGCCTTGACCGGTGTCAGCTCCCCGGTACGCAACACAAAAAAACCGTGCTGTTTTCTGCCGGACTGCTTTGCGGATGCAGTATTATTTCTCACCCGATGGCAGCATTTTTTGCCGCCGGAACCGTTCTTTATTTTCTGTTCCGGTACAAATGGAAAAAACAAACATTACAAAAAATCATTCTGTTTTCTGTTGGCGTGATTCTCCTGTTGGCTCCGGTCTCCATCAGCCGCAGCATCCGCGCCGGAAAACCGGTCCTGATCCAGCAGAATTCCGGATTCAATATCTTTTTGGGCAATCACCCGGAAGCAACCGGAACGTGCCGGATCCCACCGGGCGATGAATGGAACCGGATTCATGAACAGGCAAATAAATCGCCGGAAGGCAGTGACCGCTATTTTCTTTCCCGGACAAAAGAATTTATTCTGTCTCATCCCATACAATGGGGAAAATTACTGTTGAAAAAAGCGGCATTGACCTTTTCCGCCCGGGAATTGACTACCTGGTCCGATGTTACGATCCTGCGTCAACTTTTTCTGCATAAATTGTTTTATTACAGTTTTCCCTTGATCGGTATTTGTGCCGCGGCTACCTTGATTTTACTGATGAATGACCGGAAAAACAGAATACGGTTTCAACTGTTCCTGTTATTGTTTTTCTCCTTCTTTCCGGCACAGATCCTGCTCCTTACCAGCGGACGCTACCGGATCATGTGTGTAGTTGCGATGCTCGTTTTCACCGCAATCCTGCCTGAATTATTCCGTATCAAATGGAAATCTGACACGCCGGTACAAAAACGCATTTTTCAGCTTGCCATTCCCCTATTCATTGGTGCGCTTCTGGTATTTCTGCCATTGCATCAGCCCGATTTGGAAAAAGAAAAAAGTATGGCAAATATGATTCTTGCAGAATCCTGGAATCTGGCAGGCAAAAAAACAAAAGCAGAACAAACATTATTGAAAATTCCCGCAGAAATACGGAATAACAATGCAGCAATTTTGAATCTGCTCGGGACCATTCAATTGGAAAGCGGAAAACTTCCGGAAGCAGAAAAAAATCTGTTGGCAGCACATAAATGTTATCCGGAATATCCGAATCCCCTTTTGAACCTCGGGAAACTTTATGAAACAAAAAATCCGGCACTTGCCGCAAAATGTTATCATGCCGCCCTGCCGCATGCCACTCCCGCAACAAAGGAATTGTTGTTCTTCAATCTCGGTGTATTGTACCAGAAATCAGGCAATTTGAATGAGGCGGAACGGTATTACCGGAAAATCATAAAACAATATCCGGCAAGTCTCCGTCCGTACCGGAATCTGGCAATCCTGCTGCTGAATAAAAACGATTTGAAAGGCGCAGAACAATTATTGCGGCACGCATGGAATGCAGAAAAAAATGATCCGGAAAGAAATGTGGATCTGGCTTATGTTCTGCTCACTGCCGGAAAAAAAATGGAAGCTGAAAAAATACTCCGGAATTTACTGAAAAAACATCCGAACCATCCGGCAGCCGTAGATTTATTGAAACAAATCAGCCGAAAATCAGGATCTTGACCCCAAGCAGAATCAGAACGATACCGCCGATCACCGTACAATGTTTCTGAAATAATCCGCCGAACATACGTCCGGCAATGCACCCTGCCCCGGATATCAGAAAGGTCGTACAACCGATAATCACAGTATCAAGCAACACCCGATGCACAGTTCTGCCGAGACAGGCATATCCGATCCCGATAAGCAAAGCATCAATGCTGGTGGCAACAGCAAGCAGCAATAAAGCCGCGAGGCCGTTTTTATGTTCTTCCTCTTTATTCCGTTCATAAATCATTTTTCCCCCGATCAAACACAGCAGAATACTTGCAATGATCCGTCCGAAAGACTGAACAAACCGGCTCCCCAGAGAACCGCCGAAAAAGCCGATCACCGGCATAAAAAATTGGAAAAAGCCAAATAAAAACGCCGTCAACAGAATCTTTTTCCAAGTATAACGGCGTCCCTCCGATGCTCCGGACGCCAACGAGGCGGCAAGGGCATCCATGGATAATCCCACACCAAAAAGAAACGCTTCAAAAAAATATTCTGTCGACATAGTAAAAAAAAGCAACCGGGAGAATACTCTCTCCGGTTGCAGATAATGCTGGTTTTATGGGTTATGCTTTTACAGTTTTTTCCACAAATTCGTGATGGAGAACTTTCTGTGCTTTTTCAAAGTCATCACGTTCCACAACAAACTGAATATTCACCTGACGCAATGTCTGATCGAGTGCCAGAACGTTGATTCCGGCATCATACAATGCCTGCGCAGCACGTGCCAGGAATCCGGGAATCCGCATATTTGTACCGATCACAGAAACAATACCGACTTTGCCGGATTTAACATTGGCAGACGGGAAATCCGCTTTCACGGCATTCAGACAGACATCCAGCTGTTTGCTCTTTTCCGGAACAAAATGGGTAATGGTATTGGCATTCGTCGTTTTGGCAATGTAATTGATGCCTGTATCGGAAAGATGCTTTGTCAAACGGTAATCGTAGCCGCTTTCTCCAACCATATCCGGATCGTATACTTCGATTGCGATCATATCGTTACGACCGCAAATCATTTCCACGCGGGGCTGCGGAGAAACATAATCACGGCTGATCAAAGTACCGGGATGTTCCGGGTCAAACGCATTTTTCACGCGGATCGGAATGTCTTTGTATTCCATTTCTTTCGCCGCTTTGGAGTGGATGGCTTCCATCCCCATGTCAGACAGCTGGTCCGCAATATCAAAGTTGGTATTGCCGATGATCTGCACATTATCCACACCCATCAGTTTCGGGTCGCCGGTGGAAAGATGGAATTCCTTGTGGATGATACCTTCTGCGGCACCTGTAATTACGGCGATTTTACTGAAAGTGATTTCGCTGTAACCGCGGTCAAAACCTTTCATGATACCGCCGTCAAATTTCACGTATCCGGTCACGATCGGCATTTCAATACTGAAATCAATACCGTCAAACGCATCTTCAATTGCCTGATTCAAAGTCTGACTCTTTGTGGATTTCCAACCGGAAAGGTCAACAAAACGGGCATTGATTCCGTTTGCTTTCAGGATCATGGCAGAGTTGTAAGCACTGTGCGCTTCCCCGACAGCCGCCAGAAATTCACGGGTTGCAGGCAGGTAATCGGACGGATGAAAATGTCCGAATGTACGCAAGTTCACAATGTTCTGCAAGCAGGCAGTGATGCCGTCCAAACGATCATTGATGAATTTATCCGCTTCTTCCACGTTCAAACCGATGTCAGCAAAAGAACGGTTGTATTCCAGCATTTTTGCACGGACTTTATCCATGGCATCCGTCCAATGCGCATTACCGGCAGCAATGTAGCCGTATACGCCGGGCGCCCCGTTTTTCTTGTCTTCCAGAAGCAGATTGGTGATTCCGGAATAAGCAGACACCACAAAAATACGATTATACAATTCAGCACCGGAACGTTTACCCACGATCACGTTGTTCATGACTTCGCCGAAACGGCTCATGGATGTTCCGCCAATTTTTTCTACGGTATGAATACCCATCTTACAAATCCTCCATACGGATTACATGTACTTTATCTGTAACTTCCGGCATATCAGCGAGCAATTTCACGGCTTCACTGATACGGCCTTCTTTCGTTTCATGTGTCAGAATAATGATTTCCACATTGCCGGATGCATCCGTACTGGTCTGCATCAATTTTGCAACGCTGATTCCGTGCTGGCTCAGCAATGTTGCAACTTTACCAAGCACGCCAGGTTTATCGGCAACCGGAATACGCATATAGCATTTGGTCACGAAATCTGCAACATCCACCATGGTGGAGAAATTCTTGCCTTCACGGAAGGCAGGCAAACGGCAGGGAACGCCATTGACCAGATCCAATGCCGCATCAACAATATCACCAACTACGGCACTTGCTGTTGCTTCCCGTCCGGCACCGCGACCGCAGAACAGAGTATCGCCGACGAAATCGCCATTGACCATCACGCCATTGAATACGCCGCTGATGGAAGCAATGGAACTGGTTTTCGGGACCAATGTGGGATGAACACGCACTTCCAACTGTTCGTCGGCGTTCTGTTTGATGATCGCCAGCAATTTGATCTTGTAACCGAACTCATCGGCACAATGGATATCAGTCAGAGTCAATTCACGGATACCTTCCACAAAAACGCGGTCTACGCCAAGCCATTCACCATACGCCAGAGATGCGAGAATCGCGGCTTTGTGTGCGGTGTCATGACCATCAATATCGAGAGACGGATTAGCTTCTGCATATCCCAAACGCTGTGCATCCGCAAGCACTTCTTCAAATCCAAGCTGTTCCAGTTCCATACGGGTCAGGATGTAATTGCAGGTCCCGTTGAGAATACCGTACATGCGGTTGATTTTGTTTCCGACAAAACCTTCGCGCAGGCTTTTGATAATGGGAATACCGCCGCCCACGCTTGCTTCATAATGAACAGTGGAATTGTTTTCCGCTGCAATCCGGAAGATTTCATTGCCATATTTTGCAAGCAATGCTTTATTGGCTGTTACAACAATTTTGCCCTGACGCAATGCTTCTTCCATAAATTTTTTTGCAACAGTAGTACCGCCGACCAATTCCACAACAATATCACATTCCCGGATCAATTCCATTGCATCGGTCGTGAGGACACCTTCCGGGACTTTAACACCACGATCTGTTGTGATGTCCAAATCCGCAATTTTAGTCAAACGAACGGTTGCTCCGGTACGTGTCCGGATCAAATCTTCATGTTTCAACAGACAATCTGCGGTGCCAGCGCCGACGGTTCCAAAACCGATAATGCCGACTTTAATTTCCTTCATAATGGACATCTCCTTTCCATGCTTTGCTTCAAGATAAAGAAAATCTTATAATATACAGCATCTTTTGTTTTTTTAAAATAAAAAAAGTGCTTTTATCATAAAAAAAAGCACTTTTTTTCTCCCGGAATACCGGTTTAATCTTCATTCCTGCTTAACGCAGAAGATCAGTAATTGGCATCCGCAAATTCCAGCCAGCCGCCGGCACGGACCAATGCCAGGTCAAAATCACCCAGTTCAAACTTGTAAACTTTTTCCGTCTTACCGTTGGAAATGGTGAAAGTCATAGCATCAATATCCGTCACACATTCAGCATCAGAACCAGCAAATGTGGTGAAAATATCGTCGATCTGTTCTGCACTCAAAGAGGCGGCAACCATACCGCAGTTGAACATGTTCTGACGGAAAATACGGGCAAAGTTTTCCGCAATGACAAGGTTGATACCATTACATTCCAGGACCCACGGCGCATGTTCACGGGAAGAGCCGCAACCGAAATTGGAACGGGTTACGATCACGCTTTTGCCTTCAATATCTTTTTTCGGATCAAAGCCATCCATAAGCAGGTCTTCCAAACAATAAGGTTTCAATGCCTGTTTGGTGGCTTCCGTCAGATATTTTGCAGGAATGATTTCGTCCGTATTGATGTCGGACCGGTCAAGAAACAGAATTTTTCCGCTGAGATTTTTCATTGTCGCTTTTTCCTTATTTTGAAACATACAACGGAGAATTGACGATTTCACCCGCAATAGCCGTCGCCGCCGCTGTCGCAGGACTCATCAGGTGAACCGTTCCGCCTTTCCCCATACGACCGTTGAAGTTACGGTTTGTTGTGGATGCACAGACTTCTCCGGAAGCAAGAACACCGTTACTCATACCGAGACAGGCACCGCAAGTCGGGTTCGTCACACAGCATCCGGCTTCCATGAAAATGGCAATCAAACCTTCCAGCAATGCCTGAGAGTAAATCGCAGGTGTTGCCGGGGAAATGACTACACGGACATCGGGGTGAATGGTTTTGCCTTTCAGAACTGCCGCAGCAGCACGCAGGTCATTGATACGGCCGTTCGTGCAGGAACCGATATAGACCTGATTGACTTTTGTCCCCTTCATTTCACGGACCGGTTTTACCTGATCCGGTTTTGCTCCGAAGGTGGACATGGGTTCCAATTTATCCAGATCAAATTCGACGGTCTGGATATATTCTGCATCGGGATCAGAACACCACTGACGGAAATCAGCCAATGCCGCTTCTTTGGAAGCATAATCTTTTTCAATAAATTTCCACAAGTAATCAACCGTCTGTTCGTCCGGCTGGCAAATACCGCATGTTGCGCCCGCTTCCACGGACATATTGCACAATGTCATACGGGAATCCATATCCATTGCAGCAATGCCGGGACCGGTGAATTCCATGATCTTGCCGGTGGCACCGTTTACGGTCAATGTACGGATCACTTCCAGAATCAAGTCTTTGGCATACACACCTTCCGGCATGGTGCCGTTGACCTGAATACGAATCGTTTCCGGTTCTTTCATGGTGAATACACCTTTGAGAATACCGACTTCCAGGTCTGTGGTACCGACACCGGCAGCAAAGGCACCGAAGGCACCGTGTGTACAAGTGTGGGAGTCACCCATGATAATGGTATATCCGGGACGGACAAAACCTTTTTCCGGGAAGATTGCATGGCAAACGCCATTTCTTCCGATATCAAAAAAATCTTTGATGTTCTGACGTTTTGCCCAATCACGGAGCGTCTTGCCCTGTTCCGCAGTCTTGGAGTCTTTCGCCGGAGTCACGTGGTCAATCACAGCTTTGATTTTACTGCAATCGAATACACGGTCTTTCCCGCGGAAAATCAAATCGTTGATCGCGATCGGGGTCGTGATCTCATGACAGAATACCCGATCCAATTTCAATACACCAACACCCGGAGCCGGAGTATCCACCCGGTGGGCATCATAAATCTTTTGTGCAATGGTTCTTCCCATGTCACATCTCCTGTATTATTTAATGTTCATTACTGTATACATCAACTGATCCCCGGTAAGATAACCGAGGGCACCCTGACGCGCTGCTGTTTCCGAATAATATGTCACCGCATCTTTTTCGATATGCGGACCCCAGACGGCAAACGGAACCGGGGTACGGGTATGTTTCCGCAACTTCACCGGTACGGGATGGTCCGGGAGAATGGCAAATGTAACACCTCTGCCTTCCAAAGCCTCCATCACAGGCTTGATTATACGGGAATCAAAATCTTCAATTGCTTTCAATTTCAATTCCAATTTGCCTTCGTGACTGGTTTCGTCAATCGCTTCCAGATGCACGTAAACAAAATCATGATCTTCGATCGCACGGATCGCGGCGGCTGCTTTGCCCGCATAATTCGTGTCAATGTAACCGGTCGCTCCTTCCACCGGAATCACATCCATTCCGGCACATTTTCCAATACCGGAAATAACATCCACCGCCGTGATAACGGCACCTTTTCTGCCGTATTTTTCTGCAAAGGCAGGGAATTTCGGAGTACGCCCCGGACTCCAGGGCCAAATGGCATTACCCGCACATTTGCCTTCTGCAACCAGGGGGTATTCTTCCAGAAACGCGCCCGCTTCCGTGATCAATTCCTGCAGAAAAGCCGCCGTATAGATCGCTTCTTTGGTATCATCCAATGCAGTCCAGGGCAACTCCGTTACCGGGCGATCCTGGGAGGAATCGGGTTTATAAAAACCGATTGCGGGGGAAAATTCCTTCCCGTGCAAGACCAGCAAATTCCGGTAACTCACACCGGAATAAAAGGTCACTTTATCCGAACCGAACCGTTTCTGCAAAGCCTCCATCAACTCCTTGGAATGAGCGGGGGAAATATGCCCTGCTGAATAATCCGTAAGAATTCCATCCACAACCGTCACAAGATTGCAGCGGAAGGCAACATCATCGGGACCGAGGGGGACATTCTGGCTGACGGCTTCGATCGGGCCTCTGCCCGGGTAGAAATCCGCAAGACTGTATCCAAGAACAGACATATTGGCGGCATCGGAAGATGTGGGGAACCCATCCGGAAGAGTCAGAAATGTTCCGGATGCACCTTCTGAAGCAATCCGGTCCATGCAAGGTGTGGAAGCATATTCCAGAGGTGATTTCCCCTGTAATTCCGGAAGCGGATCATCCGCCATACCGTCGGCAAGAAATACAATGGTCTTTCCTGCCAGATCATTCTTGTTCATTTTAATCTCCATAAAAATAGTTATAACGTTGACCGGCGTACAGAGGACATTCTGTACGCCGGAATTTTACTGATTATTTACCACAGCATTTCTTGAATTTCTTACCGGATCCGCAGGGGCAAGGCTCATTGGGTCCGACTTTCGGGACTTCCCGTTTGAAAGAAATGTTGATCTCCGGCATCATCTCCTGCGGTTCTTCCGCATCCTGGGCATAACTACCGTTTTCAATGGAAGGAATATCGCCGTCGAATGCATTCTGATTCATCATCAACTGTTCCAGTGTAATACCGGAAAAACGTTCAAATGCTTCCTGATTGGTCGCAGAACGGAAAATGTGATTCAGGATCTGCTGGTCAATATCCATCATCAAACGGTCAAACATGGCAAAAGCTTCCCGTTTGTATTCCACAAGCGGATCTTTCTGGGCATATGCACGCAACCCGATGGAATCACGCAATTCATCCATGGCACGCAGATGATCCTGCCACAATTGGTCGATGGCATCCAGAATGATACGGCGTTCCAGCCATTTCAAACCTTCCGGATCTTCCAATGCTTCTTTTTCTGCATATGCCTGTTTGATACGGGCAAAAAGAGAATCCAGAATCTTTTCTTCATCCGGTGTCCCGTTCGGCTTCAGAATCATAATATCTTCTTCTTTAAAACCGATGGGGAATGTGGTATTCAACCAGCCGAGAAGGGCTTCTTTGTTCAATGCGGAAGAGGCATCATTGCGACCGTTGCCGGATGCAGTATGGCTTGCTTCCTCAATATGACGCGCCAATTCGATCTCGATAATATCAAAAATCGACTGACGGCAATCTTCGTTGAACAGGGTATCTCTGCGGAAACCATAAATGATCTCACGCTGTTTGTTCATTACATCGTCATATTCCAGAGTCCGTTTACGGATGGAGAAATGATGCTGTTCCACACGACGCTGTGCCGTTTCAATGGATTTGTTCAACCACGGATGCTGAAGGTCTTCCCCTTCTTCCATGCCAAAACGTTCCATGATACGTACAATACGGTCAGAACCGAACAGACGCATCAGACTGTCTTCCAACGAAACGTAGAAGTGGGATGCACCCGGGTCACCCTGACGCGCAGAACGGCCGCGCAGCTGGCGGTCAATACGCCGGGAGTCGTGACGACTGCTGCCGAGGACGAGCAAGCCGCCCAATTCCGCAACACCGGGGCCGAGCTTGATGTCCGTTCCGCGTCCAGCCATATTGGTAGCAACGGTAACAGCTCCGCTCTGCCCTGCCCGGGCAACGATTTCGGATTCCCGTTCATGATTTTTTGCGTTCAACACATTGTGGGGAATACCACGGCGTTTAAGCAGACGGCTGACGATTTCAGAATCATCAACAGAGATTGTACCGACAAGGACGGGCTGACCTCTGCGCCATGCTTCTTCCGTTTCATCCACAATGGCATTGAATTTTTCCCGTTTGGTCTTGTATACACAGTCGTTGCTATCCACACGCAAACAGGTTTTGTTGGTGGGAATAACGACCACATCCAATTTATAGATTTGATGAAATTCGTTGGCTTCGGTTTCTGCGGTACCGGTCATACCAGCCAGTTTTTCGTACATACGGAAATAGTTCTGGATCGTGATCGTTGCCAATGTCTGGGTTTCTTTCTCGATCTTCACATCTTCCTTGGCTTCCAGAGCCTGATGCAAACCATCACTGAAACGGCGTCCGGGAAGAATACGGCCGGTATGTTCGTCAACGATCAGCACTTTGCCTTCGCTGACCACATAATGCACATCTTTTTCAAAGAGGCAATAAGCACGGAGCAGCTGGGAAATATTCTGCAAACGTTCACTTTTTGCAGCAAAAGATTCCTGGAACTGTTGTTTTGCCTGCAAACGTTCTTCAAAACTCAAGGATTCATTCTGTTCGATATCCTGCAATGAGTTCACAAGATCCGGAAGAACGAACGCATCCGGATCGTCTCCGGAAATGGCAACACGGCCTTTTTCCGTCAAGTCGGCTTCATTACGCCGTTCATCCATTGCAAAAAACAGATCAGCCTGAACTTCCTGAAGCATTCCCCGGTTCTGATCACTGCGGACCATACCTTCCAGTTTTTCCATCCGCTTCAGCAATGCCGGTTCCTGCAGCATGTGCATCAATTGCTTATGCTTCGGCATACCCATTTTGACCTGAAGAAGTTTTGTCATAGCGACATTGATTTCTTCTTCCGGCATGGTATCCATCTGATCCAAAGTGGCTTTTGCTTCCTGCACCAAACGGGAACAGAGCAGACTCTGCCGTTTGAACAAGTCGGCAACAGCCGGCTTCAACGCATCAAACTGATGAGTGGAAACAGAAACCGGACCGGAAATAATCAACGGGGTACGGGCTTCGTCAATCAGAATAGAGTCCACTTCGTCCACGATTGCATAATAGTAATCGCGCTGAACAAGATATTCTTTATCGGGAGCCATCCCCATATCACGCAAATAGTCAAAACCGAACTCACTGTTGGTTCCGTAAGTAATGTCACACGCATATTGCGCACGACGGTCTTCCGGGTCCATTTCGTTCTGAATACAGCCGACTGTCAACCCGAGGAAACGGAAAACATTCCCCATCCATTCCGAGTCACGGCGGGCAAGATAATCGTTTACAGTCACAAGCTGACAGTTTTTCCCGGTCAAAGCATTCAAATACAGGGGGAACGTGGCAACAAGAGTTTTTCCTTCCCCGGTTGCCATTTCTGCAATTTTACCCTGATGCAGCACAATACCACCAATGATCTGAACATCAAAGGGAACCATGTCCCAGGTCATATTGTGTCCGCAAACTTCATACGTTCTGCCGCACATTCTGCGGCAGGCATTTTTTACCGTTGCGAAGGCTTCGCACAAAATGGAATCCAACGTTTCGCCATTTGCAATCCGCTGTTTGAATTCCTCCGTTTTTGCACAAAGCTGCTCATCGGTCAATGACTGATACGACTCTTCCAACCGGTTGATTTTCTCAACCAGCGGACGCAGTTTTTTCACGTCACGGGCAGATTTGCTGCCAAATATTTTTTTTACAATTGTAGCGAACATGTGGAGCCTTTACTCTCTTTCTCGGATCAGGATTTTGAACCGGGAACGTCGATCGCTTCCCCGTTTTTGCAGTGCGGACATTCTTCCGCTGTCCATGTGGGAAGATTCAATTTGATCAGACTGTAAAACGGAATATCGCCGAAAGAGGCTTTGCCGCCGCTGCGGTCTGTAATAACAGCAACTGCAACCGGAATACCACCCAGAGATTTGACCAGATCAATTGTCTGCTGAACACGACCGCCTTCGGTCACGACGTCTTCTGCCACGATCACTTTTTCCCCTTTACGGATGGAGAATCCGCGTTTGAGAACAAGCTGATCATTTTCTTTGTCGGCAAAAATAGCATTCAAACCGAGAGCGCGGGCAATTTCCTGTCCGACGATCAAACCGCCGACAGCAGGGGAAATCACAGTTTCTGCACCGGTATCGCCCATACGTTCTGCAAGAGTCTGGCAAAGTTTTTCACCGATTTTCGGATTGCGGAACACAAGAGCCGCCTGAAAGAAACGGTTGGAATGTTTTTTGCTGCGAAGCTGAAAATGTCCGGTCAGCAAAGCACCTGCGGACTGAAAAGCGTCAATGATTTCTGCATCTGTCATACTCATAATATCTGTCTCCTGAATAAAAAAATATAATAGTTCAAACTCAACGGAATGTTTCCGGAGAGGCGGGTTCGATCCAAAGGTGGAAATCTACATTTTTGTCACCAAGCTGTAAAGTCAGCATGGTATTCAAACGGGTCAAAAGCAAAGCATAGGGAACTTTTGTTTCGCCGCCGGGTGTGGCAACGACCACGTTGCAAGCACCGAGAATCGGTTCTGCTTCCCGGAGAGCCAGAATCAGATTATTCAATTTGCGCAATTTATCCTGCAATGCACCATCCAACACATAAGGCTTGTGACATTTGGGGCATAAAGCCTGGAATTCACCATCTCCGGCACAATCTGCCAGTTTGAAAACAACTTGTCCGTTACAACCTTCTTCCACACAGATAAAATCGACCTGTGCTTTACCCATGGGCATATCTTTATTGTCTGCCATCATAAACCTGCTTTCTGTTTTAAAGTTTAAAAATATAATCAATACGGCAATATAGCACACAAAGTCTCAAAATTCAACTTTTTCCATGTTTTTTTCTGAAAGAAACTGCCCTTTTTTCATTTTTTTTTCA
>JAFVSW010000068.1 GCA_017503545.1 Lentisphaeria bacterium
TATGAAACAAGAGCGGTTGTTGCAAGCAGTGGGCGGGAACGGTAAACAGAGAATGCAAAGAATATTTGAACCTGCCCGCGGGCAGGTGAAGCCATGCGGCTTCACCTTAATTGAATTACTCGTTGTGATTGCGATCATCGCAATTCTGGCGGCGATGCTTGTACCTGCGTTGGGAATGGCGAAAGAGGTTGCCAGAAATTCAGCATGCGGCGGAAATTTAAGATCGCTGGGGCAGGCATCTCTTATGTATCATACAGATAATAAACATTATATCGGCGCTCGGACCTGGGGCGGCAGTTATAGTGAAGCTCCTGATGCCGATGATTGGGATCAAACCTTGTTGATGACGATAAACGTTCCGAAGGATGAAACCAGAGTGGGAACTTCAAAACGGGGAACAATGGCCTGTCCGAATGTAACTCTGCCGATGTACAGCGAAGAAGCAGGAGTGACTAAAACTGAACATGCGTTTTCGTATCAAATCAATGGTAATTTGAAGGGGAAACCGGTTGATAAAATGAAAAAGCCTGCCTATTGTATTTTAATAGGGGAAGGGGATATCGGATATGCAAGAATCAAATTTAGTTATTCTACTCCTACGACTTTGGGAGATCGTCTTTTCCGGAATCGGCATAACAAAGGAAAAAATGCCAATATAACGTATTGTGATGGGCATATTGGTAAAGTTGACACCTGGAAAATGTGTTACTCAGATGGTAATCATGTGAAAAAATTGTTCGATCCTTACAGTTGGGGTACTCCCTGATCGTGTTTTTTAGCAATGTCACAAATTTTGAATTTTGGAACTTTATAATGTTTTTACAGGGAGTTACACAATATGCCTGAGATCATTTCCACTCATTCACATCTTTTGACAAATCCTCAGGATTTGGAAATGATTGCGGAAAGCGATGGTTTGGAATCTGCGGAGATAAAATTAAACTTCAAACGATGAAAAAATATATATTGAAGATCTTATATAAATAGTTTTCAATAATTTAAGATTGTCTTTTCACTAAAATAAAAAAAAGAAAGTGTGAATCATGAAGAAAAAAATGAGTCTCATGTTGGGAGTTTTTTGTGCTGTCGGGTTGACTGCACAGGAACTCAAGATGCCGGAATTGCATTTCAATCCGCCGCCGCGCAAGATCAAGGTGGATAAAAATGCAAAACAGGTTTTTGCAGAAAACGGCAAAGTGTATTTCGGGATCGTCATTCCCGATGATGCCGGAGGACCCGCCAAATATGCCGCCGAAGAATTGGCTCTTTTCCTTGGTAAAGCATTGAATGCCAAAATTCCGGTTGCCAAACAGCGGGATGCAAAATGGAAACATGCGATCATCCTCGGAGATAATACGTTATCCCGGAAAGCCGGTTTGAATGTAAAAAATCTTACCCGTGACGGATTCCTTATGAAAACGGTGGGGAATGATATTTACATTGCCGGTCTGGATGATAAAGATGTGAACACCAAAAAACTTATGTCCCGTCTGCATTTCTGGGGTGAACAACCCATGGTGCATCAGCGCGGAACCATTTTCGGCGTATACGATTTTCTGGAACGTTTTGCCGGTGTCCGTTTCTATTTGCCCATCGACCTGGGGATCATTGTTCCGAAACTGGCAAAACTGGAAGTTCCCCGCGTGGATATCTTTGATCGTCCCGATCATGCTGTCCGTTCGACGACCGGGTTCAGTATTATGTTTGCCCGTCCGTGGCAGGGAGGAAAATACAATTCGGAATCCAAAGCATTTGCCAACCGGGCACTCTTACGTTTCCGCGGAGGGACAAGAGGCATTCCCAACTGTCACGGTTTGCAGATTCTGGGGTATCCCGCACGATTTGGTAAAACACATCCGGAATATTTTATTCAGAATATAAAAGGCAAGCGCGATACCAATTTTATTTGTCTTCGCAGCAATATTGTCAATGAAATTATTGAAGATGCCAAATCTGCGCTGCGCGGAGAACTGCCGGATAAGCGGAAAATTGATTATTCCAACGGCAGAGACAAATATCGCCGTTATTTCTGGATGCCTCAGGTGTATCACAAGGACGGTTTCTTCAACGTGCATCTGATGGATGGTATGCAGGGCTGTTTCTGTGAAAAATGTAAAAAAGAACCGTTGAATGCGGAAGATGTCTGGAAAATGACTGCCCGCGTTGCCAATGCTGTTCAGGATGCAAAGATTCCCGGCTGGATCACTCAGATGGGGTATAATCATTACCGTGAAGTACCGGAAATCGATCTGCCGGATAACGTGATCGTACAGTTGGCATTTACCGGTCCGTTCGCGATGAATGAGCCGGATCAGATCAAGTATCAGTATGATCTTGTGAAACGCTGGAATAAGAAACTTAACGGCCGTAAAGTCTGGTTGTGGGTCTATTTGGATGCGAATGAGGTAAAATACCCCGGCAGCGATTGGTGTTATTTCCCCGGTATTTCCCAGAATGCGCCCTATACGATTGCAAAATATTTCCAGGATCAGAAAAAAGATATTTCCGGCTGTATGGTGGAAATCGGCGGTGCCCCGAAAGATTGGATCAACTTGCATACCTGTATGCGTGTCATGTGGAATAATGACCTTGACATCAACAAGTACATGGATGAATTTTACTCTTTGATGTTTGGGAAAGCCGCCCCGATCCTGAAACCTTATTTTGTGGAAGCGGAAAAAATCTGGATTTATAAAGTCCGTGGAAAATCTATTGAAACGCCACTCGGCCCGAAGCCCTTCAAAATGCCTCAATCCAAGATCTGGGAAGAATTCTACCCGAAATCTCTGTTGGATAAATGGTCAAAAATGTTTGACCGTGCAGAAGCTGCGGTGAAAAATTCTCCGGAACATCTTGCCCGTGTCCAATTCTTCCGTAAATATTATTTCAGTTCCGCATTGAAAACATCGGAAGCATACTGGAAAGAACGTACTTCTACTGAAATCCTTCAGTCAAAAGTACCTGTTGTTTCCGCTCCTGTTGCGGTGGATGGTAAACTCAATGATGCTGTCTGGAGTAAAGCTGTACCCAATTATCTTGCAAAATTCCGGTTCGGTGAAACACCAATCCGGGCATCTGTGAAAGTTCTGCGTGACAACAAATACTTGTATTTCGGATTTGAAAGTATTGACCCGAAACATGGTGATTTGGAACTTGGTGACAAACCGCTGCCCAATCAGAACGTTGTCAGCTTTGCTACATTCGAAGTTCTGTTGAATCCCAGCAAAGACCTGGAAACGGTGTATCATTATCTGATCAATCCGTCCGGCAAATTTATTGCGATCAAACATCTTGCGGGGAAGCCGTTCAAAGCGGATCATAAGGTTGCGACTTATGTCGGCAAGGACCGTTGGAGTGCTGAATTGGCAGTTCCGCTGTCGCTGATGAAAGATATGAAAAACGGGATCTGCCCGGCAAACTTCTCTTATAACCGTCAGTTGAAAAACGCCAAATCCACATCCGATCTTTATACCTGGTCACCCTATCTTGCATTGCGTTTCTTTGAACCGGATCACTTTGCAAAATTGGTGTTCAACGATGATGCAAAATCCATTAATATGTTGAATGATTACGACTTTGCCGGTTTGAAATTCATCGGCAGAACTATGGGGGCACATTGGAGTTGGGGAACTCATCATGAAACTGCAAAGATCGAATTCGATACACTGAATTTTGTCACCGGCGGTCAATCTCTCCGTCTGTCTGCCAATGTAAAAAATATCGGTGACCGTGGAATCGCCCGCGCCTCTTACAGAAAAATGCCTAAACTGAAACCGGGCAAAAAATATCGTCTTTCCTTCTATGCGAAAGGCGATCTTACACCCGGCTCTCTCTTTGATGCACGTATCTGGAGAAATGACAGAAAGACAGTTGTTATTCCCTCCGGCCGTATGTCCGGAAAATTCAATTGGACCAAAGTTTCCCGTGAATTCAACGCACCCGCAGACGGCAGTGTTGGTATGGGCTTTACGCTTTACGGCGGCGGCACAGTGAACTTTGACCATGTTGTGTTGCAGGAAGTAACAGAGTAAGGGAGGCATTTCAAATTTTGTCAGAATTTTGAAGTAACCTTATTCGATTTTCAACAAAAACCGGA
>JAFVSW010000069.1 GCA_017503545.1 Lentisphaeria bacterium
TCGTGCCGATAGCAAGGATGCTTCCAAGTTGATAGACGATCAGCGTGGCAACATAGGCAAGAGCGAACAAAGCTCCGGCTTCGACAAACGCCATCTTCCACGAGTTCAACTCCCGCTTGATGATTGCCAGCGTTGCCAGACACGGAATTGAGAGCAAACAGAAGAGCATTATACAGAATGCTTGCAGCGGTGTATAATGTTTCACCAATTGCGCCCGCAGGCCTTCTGATTCTTCATCAGCTTCACCTTCAGAATACAGAATTCCCATTTGAGCCACAAAGACCTCTTTTGCCGCCAATGCTCCGATAGATGCCGTAGTTATTTTCCAATCAAAGCCGATGGGAGCAAAGAATGGTTCCAGAGCTTTGCCGACTCTGCCGGAAATAGTGTATTCCAGTTTTTCAGAAAGTTTGGCATTTTCAAGAGAAGAAGTGTCGCCGCCAGCCTTCTGCACTTCCGTGATTTTTTTATCGTAATCAACAGAAAATTCCTTCTTTTCCGGATAGGTATTGCAGATGTAAAGTATGATACTGGTAAGCAAAATGATCGTACCTGCTTTCTGCAGATACATCCGCCCCCGATCCCACATGTGGAGCATCAAGCTTTTGAAACTGGGCATCCGGTAAGGCGGAAGTTCCATCAAATAGACTTCGCCATCACCTTTGAAAAGCGTGGATTTCATGATCCGGGCGGCAATCAATGCCACCAGCACGCCGATAAGATAGATCACCCACATGGTAAAAGCCTGATACTGTTTGGCAAAAAATGCGGGGATAATGAGGGCATAAATCGGCAACCTTGCTCCGCAGCTCATAAAAGGCAGTACCATAATGGTAATTTTCCGGTCGCGTTCTGATTCAATAGTGCGGGTTGCCATGATTGCCGGAACTGTACAGCCGAAACCAAGAACCAGCGGCACAAAAGATTTGCCCTGAAGTCCGAATTTCCGCATAACTCCATCCATAACAAAGGCGGCGCGGGACATATAACCTGATTCTTCCAGAATGGCAATGGCAAAAAAGAGGAACAGAATGTTGGGCAGAAACACGATCACTCCGCCAACACCGGCAATGATTCCATCAATGACCATACTGCGGATAAAAGGCAGCGTTTCAGGATTCCAGACATTACCGACAACTCCGCCGAACCAGCCGAAGAAATCTTCAATATAGCCCATCAGCGGATCAGCGCAGATAAAAGTAAACCAGAAAGTAGCGTACATAATTGCCAGAAACAGCGGAAATCCTAAAAACTTATTGGTGATAACCTTGTCAATTTTATCGGAGATTTCCCGGCGTTTTTCCTGACTGAAAGATATTGCATTATGGCAAGCTCCGGAGAGCATCGCATAGCGGCGGTCTGCCATAAAGGTATCCGCCTCGATTGCGTGTTTGTTTTTAAGATGCAGAATTTGAGCATCCACCTCTTCCCAGACGGACTTCATCTCCTCAATTTTCATGGCACTGGAATCTTTTTCCAGTAATTTAATTGCAAAAAAGCGGGAGGGAATATGACTGTATTTTTCAATATTCAGAGCGTCGATTTTTTCGGCAACGGCATTGATCGCATCGTCAAAATCTGCACCATAAGAGAGCATCGGCATACCATGGTCATCCAATTTTGCCAGAGTATCGACCATTTTTTCTTTAAGCACTTGTACTCCGCGAAAGGTGTTGCCGACAGTTTGGGCAATCGGGGCTCCAAAATATTTCTCCAGCTTGGGAATATCAAATTTCAATCCTTTTTTCCGGGCATCATCGCTCATATTGAATGCCAGAAGCATGGGAATATGAAGTTCTGCAAGCTGCGTGGTAAGATAAAGACTGCGCTGAAGAATGGTGGAGTCAACCACATTTACGATGAGGTCAATACCTTTTTTCGTCAGCTCCTCAAAAACGACAGCTTCTTCCGGAGAAGAACTGGAAAGCGAATAGACTCCGGGCAGGTCGATCAACTCTATTTCCATATCATTCAATGTAAATGAGCCGGATTTGCTTTCCACGGTTACGCCGGGATAGTTTCCGACGTGCTGTCTTGCACCGGTCAGGGCATTAAAAATACAGGTTTTGCCGCAGTTGGGATTACCGGCAAGAACAATGCGGAATTTTTTACTCATCGTTGGCATCCTCCGTTTTTTCAAGCATGATACAGGCCGCATCATCTTTGTGCAGAGCCATACTGGTTTCCATGACTTTTACCCGGATCAATCCGCCAAATGGAGCGTTTGCTTCAA
>JAFVSW010000009.1 GCA_017503545.1 Lentisphaeria bacterium
AACAGGTCGATTCTACATTCTGTATTTGTTTATTATATATTTTTGAGCATAATTGTGGTACAAACCGTCGAAGAACCTTTTTTTTTACAGAAACTCGCCGTTGAAATGGTTTTTACCGTGAACAATAAAATCCATTTCAAACGGTTGTTTGTTTATACGGTAAATTCATCTACGGCTTTCTGTGCCATTTCCCGCAGGAATGCGGCATCTGTGTTGGAAATCATATCCGGAACGAATGTGACTTCGGATGTCTTTTTGCCGAAAAGGGTTGCATACCATACACAGCATTGCATATACTGTCCGCGCTGATTCAAATGGATTTTATCGGCGCCGATAAACATTTCTCCGGTTTCCTTATTTTTGTACCATGACATCTGACCGACGACATCGCCGGCTTGTGACGGCAGATCGGGCCAGCGCAAGGTATTCATTACGGACGGTTCATAAGGCACAAAAGGATTTTTTTCATTCTGTCTGGAAAGCTGAACGGCATATCCGGTGGGAATGATCCGCAACTGATATTTCTTCGCCAGATCACGATAGTTTGCAGTCAGACGGTTATACATTTCTGTCTGATCGATCCCCCATTCGCCGCCGGGTCTGATCCGGTCATCATCCGCACGATATGCCCAGGTCTGCTGTACAACGATTTCGGCGGACGGAGCATGTTTGCGCACATATTCGATGATATTATCGGCATAAGGATAATAGGTTTCCGGACGCCAGGAAGCATGACTTGCCTGCTGGATGGTGACGATATCCCATTGTTCGGCAGCGAGGTGATCCCGCATTTTTTTGCCGTTATACATGTGATATACCCAGTCCCGTTCTTCATTGGAAATATATTCCCAGTGACGATGCAGTTCGCATCCGCCGTGGTTGGCAAATGCAAGCATAACTTCATCGCCGGCGGATTGAACCACCTTTTCAAAAAAGGGTTGAAGACTCCAGGTGAAACTATTCCCGATCGTTAAAATTTTCATCGTTTGAAGACCTTTCTGTTATTGATATATTGTATCAACGCACTTGATTTTGATTATTAAATCTTGTGCGTTTCATTTAATATAATGCCGGATTTGCATGTTTCAAGAGTAATCAAAGGAGAAAATTGCATTAAATCACGAATTTTCATGGCAATAACGCATTCTTATGCCATGTTGCAGCGTATTGGATGACTCAACCGCATTATTCATCAGCAACAGAGTAAAGAACGTATTGTTTTCAAATTCCGGCGATACGTGGCAAACGTATATCTTCCGGCAATTTCAACATCCACGGCTGCCCCGTGAAATTTCGGATCATTATGAATAATAATCTTTATTGCAAAATCTTCTGTCGGCAATTTCACCTTCCGGGCATAGTTTTCACCCCGGATATGTATTGATTCATCTTTCAGATTACGGAAACTTTCCGCATCCCTCCTGCGTGCGGCGATCTCATGGTAAAATTCAATCTTTTCATCGGCAGTTGACTGCCAGGCAGCGTATTGTTCTTCACGGTCGACAACAAGCCAACAATCTTCGCCATTGCCTGAAAACTTGATTTTTATGCGGTTTGAACAGCGTATTTCCAATTTTGTATCAATTTGTTTTTCCGGAATTTCAAAAACTTTGCCGGTTTCCAGTTGCAGAAATTCGCCGCGCGGGAGTGTTTCCGTAACCCAACGGCTGCCAAGTCCCCCGTTATCCAGAAGGATCAGTTCCCGCAACATTAAAAAACTTCCCCAATCGAGACTGTTCATCCATGCACAGATCAGAGTGCGTCCGTTATATTCCGTGACCATCGGTACTGCCATTCCATCGTACGGATCCAGATTTTCGCTGGTAAGATCTGTCAGGGAACCATCCGATTCCACACGATAACAGCCGGTGAAGCCGATCAGCAGAAATTCCTGTCCATCAATCGTGAAAAAACATGGACATTCGGTTGTGTGCAAACTGAATGAATTTTGATTTTTCGGGGGAAAATCATCCTTGACAAGTTCCCATCGGTCAAGATTTTCCCCTTTCCATATACTGTGTTCGCAAAGTCGCAGTGAACCATCGGGCATGACAGTGATATTGGGATTTTCCATGTAATGGATGATCTTGTTGCTGTAAGAAAAATCGATTCCATTTGAACTGACGCTATAACTGGCACCACCCGGGAAACAGTTGCCGAGATCATCGAAATGGATCGCATCCACCCTGTTGTTTTTTTTGAAATTTTCCCGGAGCAGATAGCCTGCACATTGTTCTGCCGGTTTACTGCGGACCGTGTGAAATCCGAATGCCAAATGCAGTTTATCATTGAGAACAAAAGCATTGCCGGTGCCGATCGTAAGATAAGGTTTATCTATGCCAACGACTTCTCCATGATCTGTCCAATTGATCAGATCGCTGCTGCTCAGATGACAGAATACATGCGCACCTCTGCCTTTGCGACTGCCGTGATGGTGGCGATCATACAGATAAAAAATATGAAATTTTCCGTTGAATGAGCAAACCGTCACATCCCCCGCCCATGTATTAAAACCTGCCGGTGTATAGCAATGCAGCGGAATGTCAATCTGTTCCCATTTTTCGATTTTCTGAATACCGTCAACACTGCCGGAGATCACCGCTGTAATTCCGTTTAAGGCAACGGGAGGTGTCTGACTTGTCAACGCTCCACCGTGCGGGGAATCCCGGTCATACAGAATGCCGTCACAGAATAAATTAAACCATACGCCATCATAAATAACAGCAAATTCATGAACGGCATCTCCGTCCCCGATAAGATGAAGGGGAAAACCGATGATATATGGAGTGTCTTCTTCTGCGAATACTGCGGACGCCTCCAAAACCGGACATGAGTCTTTCTCGAAGAAATAATTGTATTTGTTTATAATTCTTGCATCTGTTTCATTGCGCCTGGCGTTTCTCACACCGATGGAAAATCCGCAATTATTATCTGCGATCATTCCGGAAAGAGCTTTTACGGAAGATTTGAAAATGACGGAAAAGCATTGCTGATTCCAGGGAGCCATTTTCAAATTATCAAAATGATATTCAAAAAATTTTCTTGTAATCATAGTTTTTTAACTTTCTTCTGAATCCATGATGCTTTTGTTTGAAGCCTTCATGTCCTTGATTGTTTGGCAATTTTCAGCCGTTTGTGACAATAAAAAATAATTAGTATCAAAAATTCCGATGACAGAGGGAAAAAAAGGAGCGCAAACTCCAGGTGAAACTGTTACCGATTGTTAAAATTTTCATAATGGATGACCTTTCCTTTGTCATTGGAGGCAATTTCAACAGTCTTCAAAAATGTCTGAATAACCTTGTTGCGATCTGAAAACGGTGCGTTTTCGGCTTGTCCGCCGTAGCCTTGGCGAAGGTGGATGGTTATTTTCCACGCCTTGTCACGGCATAGCCGTAAGGCGACGCCGGATCAAACTACCATTTTCATCTCATCAACAATCTTTTTTCAGTCAAATTTTGCCGGACTTTTGAAATTACCTCATTGGATTTTGCGATACTGTAACATGATTTCACTTTTTTGTCAAGAAAAAGATGAATGAAAAAGAGTTTTTTTTTCTGATTGAACTTGATTTTATGGCATACTTGGAGTATTATACATAGCAGAGGTAATTCTTAACAATTCAGGAGAAATCAAATATGGCTGAAAAAAATTACGGTAATAATGTGAACGAATATTATGTTCAACTTACCAGAAAAAACTTTGCCGACCGGGCTGAATATCTCGCAAAAATTCAAACAAAAGAAGCTGCAGAGCAATATGTTGCTGATCTGAAACAAAAAATGGCAAAGATTTTTGCTTTCCCGGAACGGACACCGCTGAACCCGGTGGTGACCGGCAAAAAAGTGTATGATGGCTATACCATGGAAACATTGTATTACTACAGCCGTCCGGATTACCCCGTTACAGCCAATTTTTTCCTCCCCGCAAACTTTTCCGGCAAGCTGCCCGGCGTTTTGTTCGTATGCGGTCATTCCGATACAGGCAAAGCTGCAGATGCTTATATTACCTGTGCGGTTTCTCTTGCAAAGAAGGGCTTTGCTGTGCTGGCGATCGACCCGGTGGAACAGGGCGAACGCAAACAGTATAAAGAAGGTGGATTGTGTGCAAATCATAACCTGATGGGCAAGCAGCAATATCTTGTCGGCGAATGGTTTGGCGCATGGCGTACCTGGGATGGCGTCCGCGGATTGGATTATTTGGAAAGCCGTCCGGAAGTGGATGCAAAACGTCTTTGCGTGACCGGTAATTCCGGCGGCGGCACGTTGACGACCTGGATTGCAGCCGCAGACCCGCGTCCGGTTGCCGTTGCCCCCAGCTGCTATGTTACAAGCTGGAAACACAATGTGGAAAACGAATTGCCCGCCGACATTGAACAGATGCCGCCGGATGCGTTGAAATACGGTCTTGAAATGGGAGATTTTCTCCTTGCACAAGCACCGCGCAATATCTTGATCCTTGGTCAGAAAAAAGATTTCTTTGACCCCAGAGGTGCCGCGGAAACGTATGAAGATGTCAAACGGATGAATGATTTGCTTGGCGGAAATACGGCATTGCACATTGGACCGGATCCCCATGGTTATTCTCTTTCCAACCGGGAAGCAATGTACAAATTCTTTACGGAAAACATTCTTGGTAAAGCCGATGGTGTGGAACCGGAAAATAAAATCCCAACTGCGGAAGAAACCTATGCAGTCAAAGGAAATGTCTCCCATATTGCCGGACAGAAATATTTGCGTGAATTTACGGTTGCGAAACTGGAGGAACAGGAAGCCGCCCGGAAAACTTATGATCTTGCCGGAATGCGGAAACTGCTTGCTGATGTGTTGCAATTCGGTGAAATCAAAGTCCCGTATTACCGTTGTTTGCGTGCCCGTCCTTATGCAACGGAACCGGATTGGAAATTTGCCGCCCGCTTTGGTTTGGAAACGGAAGACGGACAAGTGATGGCGGTTCTTCAAGCCTTCAATCCCCTCAGTGACTTATATTGTTTTGACCATAGCAAGCAGAAAGCGGTACTTTACATTCCGGATCAGGATTCCCTTTCCGAATTGCTTGCCCGCGAAGAATGTAAAGAAGATACCGTATTGTTTGGACTGGATATCCGCGGTTTCGGGGAAATGATGCCTACCGGCTGTGATTTGCCTGTTGAGCGTGATTTCTATAATGCTTATCAGTTTGATTATCATTATGCGGCATTGAGTATCATGTTCGGCAAACCGATTATGGGGGGTAAAGTCCGTGATATTCTTTGTGCTGTCGAATTGCTTGCTGCGAATGGATATCAGGAAATTACATTGGAAGGTCATGGACTTGGTACGATCCCTGCCTTGTTTGCCGCTGTGCTTTCCGATAAAGTTTCAAAAGTCAAATTGACCGATGGTATTGATTCTTATGCCGATATTATCCGTGCGGAAATGACGGTTTTCCCGTTATCCTGTATGGTTCCTGACTTTATGAAATATACAGACCTGCCCCAATTGCGTGCTTTGATTGCGGATAAATTGCTCTGACACGATTTTATGAGGCAATTTCAAAAGAACAGAAAGGCGTTGTTTTGAGATGAAAATTCTGGAAAATATTACGTACTCGCAGATTGCCGGACCGGATGGAGTCGGCGATCTTTATTTGCCCGGCAATATGAACGGAAATACCCCGGTCGCCTTGAGTATTCACGGCGGCGCATGGAGTTCGCTGGATAAGAGCCGCATGGCAGAAATCGCCGCATTTCTCTGTCGTGATCTGGGGATGGCTGTTTATAACATCAATTACCGTCTTTCCGGTGAACATAAGTGGCCTGCTGGCGGGGATGACTGTCTTGCCGCCGCCCGGGTTCTGCTCAACGGGGATATTCCTGAAATCAAGGGACTCAAGCATGATAAAATCATGGTGATCGGTGGTTCTTCGGGCGGACATTATGCGTTGATGACGGGGTTGCGTCTACCGCCGGAATGTGTGAGCGGGATTGTATCCATTTCCGGCATCAACTCAACGAAAGAAGATTATGGTGTTGCGCCGGAGCGTTACAATATCCTTTTCGGACATGAGCCGTCAGCGGATGATTTGGCATCCATCGACCCGGTGAAGTATCTGAAAGCGGATTCCCCGCCGATCTTTTGCACGCATGAAATGACAGACCCGGTGGTACCGAGTGAATGTACCCGTACATTGGCATCTGCGGCGGAAGCATTGGGCGTGTATTGCGGCTGTTATTTTTACGAGCGTAGCGAGGCTGGTTTTTCGCACCGTATTTTCATTGGAGAGAGTGTCCGTCTTTACGAAGATATCGAAAAAGCGATTACAAAGTTTATCTGTACGAAGGTGTTGGATTATATTCCGGAATCGTAACCGCAAGAAAAAGAAATAGAGATTTCGCCTCTTTGACGTTTTATGCCATAGAATCAGATCTCCTTTGAGCTTGAAATTTCCGGGAACTGCTAGATTTTCAATTTGAAGTACTCACGAAATCATGTAAGAAAAGACTCGATGTCCGAAAGAATTTAGAATCACTGTTAGACCAGCCCTGACAGGGCGGCAAGAGTCAAACAGCCCAGGGTGAAGCGCAGCGTAACCCTGGGAATATGACATCGAACTACATTAACCAAGACCGGCATTGACGGATATGGCGTTCCGATACGGAATGACATATTCGTTAATGCGATGATTTC
>JAFVSW010000070.1 GCA_017503545.1 Lentisphaeria bacterium
CCCGATCGGTATAATCACACCCAATAGTAATCTGGATGCACTGCGTGTCTATTCAGAAGCCGGCATCAATACTGTCCATGCAGGGGTCAGCCGTGGGGGAGATTTGGGGGATTATCTCATCGAATCTTTGCAGAGATTCAATTTGAAATGTATCGACTGGGATAATTACGGTTTGAATCCGAATCATTCTGACGAAAAAATCCGGAAAGATCTGAAAGCCAGAGCCGCATTTCTGGCAAAGCAGAAAGTATTTATCGGCTTCCTCAATGATGAAGCACCCTGGAACGGCTGGGATATCCGGGGGATCCGTCAACATTTCAAAATGCGTTATAAATATCTGCCGGATCACATTCTCTGGATGAATCATGCCCCCCGTTTGAACGGTGCGGCAGATGAACCCAGACAATCGTTCCAATCGGTCCGCAAGTATTCCCGCGCTTCCATGGTGCTGGGGATCGACATCTATCCGGTACCCGAGGGAACTGGACATAACAATCTGAAAAACAAAACCATTGCCTGTGTCGGTGAATACGTTGATCTGGCGGAAAAACTTTCCTGGAACACCAAACCGGTCTGGATGATTCTGCAGGCATTCGGCTGGAGTGAAGAAGGCGGCGGCGTACTGGATGACGAGCGGCCCCGCCCGACAGAAAAACAGCTCCGGTTCATGATCTATAATGCCATCACCCACGGCGCAAGAGGTATTTTCTGGTTCGGGAAAGGAGCAAAGGATGTTTATTCCGACTGGTGGAGAAGTTTTGCCCGGGTCAATCTGGAACTCGAAGCCGTCTCGGAATTGTTGCTTGCTGATACTATCCGGGAAATGAAAAATCTCCCGGATGGACTTTCCGGTGTCGAAAACAAAGCGATTAAGATCATTGTCAACGAAAATCAGAAAAAGGCAGTAAATTATAACGGAACGATCATCGAAGGACAGGGCGTTCTGTTCATCACGGATAAAAAGATCGAGATCCCGCTTCCGCCGAAATTTGTCAAGCAGACACAGAAACTTACCAAAGATTATAAATTCCGCCGGGAAACCGTTCTGATGGATGCCCAATGGACCGCGCATCCGGAATATTTGCGTGGGGAACCGAAAAATGTTCATGTCAAACATGATTTTGTGCTTACAAAGAAACCGGCAGAAGCCTACTTCCAATGTTCGGTTGACGATGATGCGGAACTGTTTTTGAATGGAAAATATTTGGGCAAAGTCAAAGGCTTCCGGTCTGTCAGCCGTTTCAATGTTGTCAATATGCTGGTAAAGGGGAACAATCAGTTTACCGCAGTTGTTGAAAATCAGACAGGTCCGACCGGTTTTGTTTACGAACTTGTAACGTCCGACGGTAGAATTGCTTCAGGGAAAGATACCCGATATTCCTTTGATGGAAAAACGGATTGGAAAAATGCCGAACTTCTCGGCAAGCCGCCGGTCAATCCGTCGAAAAAGCCGACTGTATTGCAATTCTGCAACTGATATGAGTGATGTAATCCTTACAATAAAAAAGAAAGGTACTGAAAATGCAATATCCCAGTAATCGTACGAACAAAAAGCAGTCCCGCTTTACCTTGATCGAATTACTTGTTGTGATTGCCATTATCGCAATTCTTGCGGGGATGCTTCTGCCGGCTTTGGGAAAATCACGGGAGAAATCACGGGAGAGCAACTGCAAAAATAATTTGCGCCAGATGGGAACTTTTTTCGCCATGTATGCCAGTGATCAGAACGATTGTGTGGTTTCCGCAAGAACCAAGGAGAAAAGCGCACCCTTATGGTGGATGAAAATTTCAGATTACCAGTCATGGGGACTCGGTTATGTCAATTATAAAAACAATGTTTTCCATTGTCCAAATCAAAAATATAACGATACCTATTGGAGTCTGGGAAACTCTGTTGTGAAATCCGTGGTGAATTATTCCTTCAACCAGTCATTCGGCGAAGGATATAAAACATCAAACGTCAAAAAACGTCAATCCGAAGTGATCACCCTGGTCGATGGCAATCTGCGCAGCGGCGGCCCGGACTCCTACTATATTTACGGGATGATTGCACAAGCCCAGTTTTTGCCGGGGAAACCGGTCGTTACCGGACAGGCTGCCCCGCGCCCCATTCATGGAAGCGTGAACAATCATCTTTTCTTTGACGGGCACACAAGTTCGGTAAATCCCATGCTTGCACGTGATACAGATCTTGCAATAAAATAATAACAGAAAGGCTTTTTTAACATGAGACTCAAAAAAGAAATATTTCATATTTTCGGTGCAATCACCACGCTGTTCTGCGGATGCAGAAGTGTCGATATCACCAGAGGCGATGGCGTTTCCGTTATGGATTTCGGAGCAAAAGGCGATGGTATCACTGATGATACGGCTGCCATTCAGGCGGCAATCAATTTTACGGCAAAGCGGGGCGGCGGAAAAATCCGTTTCCCTTATA
>JAFVSW010000071.1 GCA_017503545.1 Lentisphaeria bacterium
ATGCCTGAAAACTCTTGTTGAGATCTGAAAACGGAGCGTTTGTGGTGGTTACCCACTGGGTAGCCACGCACAAACTACCATTTCCATCTCTTCAACAATCCTTTTTCAGTCAAATTTTGCCGGACTTTTGAAATTACCTCGTTGGAGCTGTATGAAAATTCAGGAAATTGCAAAACTTGCCGATGTTTCCACGGCAACCGTGTCACGGGTATTCAGCCATCATCCCAATGTAAAGAAAGAGGTGGCGGATCATGTGCTTGCAGTTGCACGGCAATATAATTACCGTCCGCGCCTTTCCGGCAAACAACGGAATATCGTGATTATTTCTCCGTACAAACAGATATATCCGGCAGCGGAATTTGTGGAAATGGTGAGTGGTGAATTGATACAGGAACTTTCTGACCGGCGTTACCGTATTGAGATCATTCCCCATGATAATCTGGACCGTTTGAACGGTATTTCTTTTTGCGGTGCCATTGGGATCGGAATCAATCCGCCGGAAAAATGGGATGAATGGTATGGTGTCCCGTTGGTGATCGTGGATAAAATTCCGGAAAAGAAAGTGCCGGGTGTCGGTTTTGTTCATTCCGATGAAATACAGGGGATGGAATTGGCGGTTTCTCATCTGGCAAAAAGCGGCTGTCGTAAAATCGGCGCATTGATCCACGGTACGTTGGATTCCGGTAATGTGATGATCCGTCAAAAAGGTTTGCTGAACAGTTTGAAAAAGCATTGCAGTTCTGTTTCTGCTTCTCAAATCCGGATTTGTACGCCGGAGACATTTTTTGAAGAAATGGGAAAATTATTGCAAATGGGAATCGACGGTGTCTTTTGCGGCGGCGGAGGGAATTTCGGTGGTATTGCCGCATATTGTCTTTCTTTGTACGGGAAAAAGATTCCGGATGAAATACGCCTGATCAGTTCGGAACGCCATCGTATTTCCCGGTATTGTATTCCGGCACAGACGACGATCACCCAGGATTATCAGAAATTGGCGTCGGAAACCATTGCGTTATTGGAACAGATGATCCACGGTGATAAAGTGCCGTTGGAAATCGTTCTGCCGTACTCTCTTATCGCCCGCGACAGTACATGAAATATCCTTTTTTTAACGGGTCATATTTCTTGATTTTTCCTGAAAACAGATTATATTAATACACTGATATTATGCCGTAACCCGGTTCAAGTTGGCAATATCGTTTTATAATCACCATAGAGGCAATTTCAAAAGTCTTCAAAAATGCCTGAAAACTCTTGTTGAGATCTGAAAACGGAGCGTTTGAGGTGGTTACCCTCTGGGTAGCCACGCACAAACTACCATTTCCATCTCTTCAACAATCCTTTTTCAGTCAAATTTTGCCGGACTTTTGAAATTACCTCCATAATATCAACTTTTTATGTCTCTGATACTATAAGGAAAAAGATGAAGGTTCTCGATCATTACAACAACGGCAGGATTCCTACTGAACGGATACTGAAACATGCGCAACATCCTTGTTACGCCATTATGCATTTCAGTATGAACACCTATACAAATAAAGAATGGGGGTTTGGAGATGAATCACCGGAAATCTTCAATCCGGTTGATTTTGATGCAAAAAATATTGTTAAAGCCTGCAAAGAGGGGGGATTGGATGGAATCATTCTGGTATGTAAGCACCATGACGGCTTCTGTCTGTGGCCCACAAAAACAACGCCCCATAATATATCCTGTTCTCCCTGGCGAGATGGAAAAGGTGATCTTGTGGGGGAAATGGCGGCTGCATGCCGGGCCGAAGGCTTGAAAATCGGTTTTTATGTATCCCCATGGGATCGGAACAGTCCGGCATACGGAACCCCGGATTATCCGGAAATTTTCCGTGAACAGCTTCGGGAGATCTGTTCCAACTATGGCGAGGCTTTTGAAATCTGGTTTGATGGCGCAAATGGCGGTGATGGCTTTTACGGTGGAGCCCGGGAAATTCGAAAAATTGATGCTTATGTTTATTATGATTGGTTGAAAACATGGAGTTTGGTACGGTCACTTCAGCCGAATGCCGTGATTTTCAGCGATATCGGACCGGATGTCCGATGGGTAGGAAATGAAGATGGTTTTGCTGACCCGGAGGCTTATGGATCTTATACACCCCATTCCAATATTGCCGGAACAGAACCGGCTCCCGGTCGAACCATCGGGAGCGAGGGAACGGCTGGTCATGCCGATGGAGATTATTTTATTCCTTTTGAGTGTGATTTTCCATTGCGCTCGGGGTGGTTTTATCATCCGGAACAGGAAGGAAAACAGCGTTCCGGAGCCGAACTGTTGAAAAACTATCTCTTATCCGTCGGGTGTGGCGGATTCATGAATGTTGGAATAGCTCCGGATCCGTCAGGGAAAATGACGGAAAATGATATGAAAAGTTTGCGAGATTTTAAAGCTCTCCGCGATCAATTGTTTTCCAATCCTCTCAAGAAGAAAAAATTGGCTATCCAAAACAGAAGTGCCGTTTTGAAATTTGAGAAAACTCTTTCTGTAAATTTTCTGGAATTACAGGAAGATCTCGCGCATGGCGAATCGGTTTGTGGATACACGGTGGAAGGGCATGTTTCCGGAAAATGGCAGATGCTTCTTTGTGGAAAAGCCATCGGGTTGAAACGGCTTAAAACATTTCAACGGGTTATGGCGGATGCACTCCGGATTACCGTAACGGACACAGTTGGAGATCATATGCCGGAATGGATCAATGTTACAGTATATGATGCTTCGGAAAAACTTTTTGATTTTGCAGAAACGGAAACTCTCCTTCAACGCAAAGATTACCGCAAATTAGAAAATATCGTAATCAACGGATTGCAGGCGGAATGTTTTTTTGCAGAAAAAATGATGCTGAAGGGAGTCATATTCACTCCGGTTCATCCGGCTTCAGCAGGCACTCCGCTTCAGTATGATTTGTCGATCTGTTCTCCCTCCGGAGAATGGCATGTTGTTTTACAGGGCGAATTTTCCAATATTCAAGCGAATCCAATTCCGCAGATTCTGACTTTTGAACCAATCGAAGGGACTGCACTCCGATTGACGGCACACCGGTGCATAGACCCGGCAGCAGAAATACTGGATATGCAGGAAATTGGGGTGCTTGTTTGATTCCAAAGTATCATGCGGATCAGAAAACTTTTTGAATGGTGTTTTCTGATCCGCATCTTTTTATTGCATCCGGTAAGGCAATCTCGCAATGTTATCTCTGACGGTTGAGTTTGGCGGATTGCAGGCAGAACGCTTCTTTATTTTACCGGCTGTTTGAATTTATCGTTCGTAATAATAATCCCGTTCCTTGATAAGAGATGGGACAAGGAGCAGCAGGGGCAGAGCAAGAAACAGAATGATCACAGAGACCAGAAAAAGAGATTGACAATCCGTGAGTTTCAAGCCCCACATAGTCCAATTTGTACATAATGCACCGCATCCGAGCAGAAGACTTGCCATGAATCTTCCGCCACCCATGCCGACCTGATAGATCGTATTACCGAATGCCACCGCCATCAATTTATTTTCCGGACGCGCCAATGCCAGAATTTCCCCGGCGGTGACGGCGGACGATATGGAGATGATCATACTCGTAATCACCAGAAGGGCTCCGATGATGTATGGTGTACATTTCCATGCAGAAGGCATCAGAAAAAGGATACAGGCATTGAGCAGCAGTATCACATGAACCATCGGGATGATTTTGCCCGGTGGAAGCAGTTTGACGATCTTCCCGATGAGAAAATATGCCGCCATTGTGCCGCCCATGGCGAGTCCGGAAATGATAATGACTTCATTTGCAGGCACAAGGAGGACACGTTTCAGATAGATATATCCCACCGGGATCAATGCGTAGGCACCGAGATACAGGAAAAACAGGTAAAGTGCAAATCCGCAAAGCGGCAGATTGGATGCCGCAGTTTTCAATGCTTTACGGAAGGATAATTCCCCCGCAGGGGCGCGTCCCACATCCGGAATCTTTCCGATGAAAATGTATCTGCCGAATGCAATTACAGCAGCCGCCCCGATAGCAAGTTGAAGCTGCCAGAGCGGCGTATCTTTATCCGTCAGAAAGCCGCACAAAAGAATAAATGCACTGGAACAACTCATCCAGGTGAAACGATTCCGCCCGATAAAGCCGATCCGTTCCCCTTTTTCCAATGTACTGTCGATCAACGGCCAAATCGCAGGACTGTATATGGTCAAAGTCACACTGTACAGAATACAGCATGTCATAGCGCAAATCCCCTTATACGGTCCGGCGAATGGGGAAAGAGCCAGCAGAATAAAAGCGAGCGTTCCGGAGAGACTGCTCAATTTGACCGCCTGTCTGCACCCGAGATACATGGCAAAATAAGCGCACGGAATGGTGAGCAGTCCGGAAATCAGGAACCGGAACGATGATGTCATGACGGAAAAACTTTCGCCCAATCCTAACTGGGTGATAAAGAATATGATGACTGCGCTTTCTGTCAGCATTGTGCCTGGAATGCTGCCGCAACATTCCGAGGCAATGATATAACGCTGGTATTTTTTCCGTTGTGCGGGAGATGTTTCTTCTGACATAATATGTTTCTTTTCGTTATTACTTCAAACTATTTGTTGTCGTTGCGGGAGTAACACCTCCCCAAAAACGGATTTTTATTTCTGACGGTTGAACCAGTCTGCTGCAGGGATATACCAGTCGTTCACCGGATAGCCCCGACGGAGCAAACCGTAGCCATGACCGCCTTCCGCAAAGATGTGCATTTCGCAGGGACGGTTGACTTGTTTCATTGCCAGGAACCATGCGATTGCATTTTCACACTGAATACCATCGTCTTCCGTTTGAACGGTAAAGACGGGCGCAATATTTTCTGTGACATTGAATTCCGGGGCAAGATCCAAACTTCCTTTTCCATTGATCAGATATGCCGGGTAGATCAATGCCGTAAAGTTGGAAGTGAAAGGGAGTTTATCCATTTCATCCACCGGATCGTAAGGTGTCATATCGGCGGGGGCGGTAATGGTAGCGCAAAGGTGGGCTCCGGCAGAGAAGCCGATACATCCGACTTTATCGGGAATGATTCCGAATGTTTCTGCATTGGCGCGGATGAAACGCATGGCACGTGCGGCATCGGCATGAGCACCGGCACGATTGTCCGGACACCGGTATTTCAGGAGGAAACAGCTGAATCCGTTATTGTTGAGCCATCCGCAAATATCTCTGCCTTCATGATTCCACGCAAGAATGGAATATCCACCGCCGGGGCAGACAAGAACAGCGGGATGCGGTCCTGCACCTGCCGCGGGGAAGAACGTGACTGTCGGTTTTGTAACATCGGTAAAACGTTCAATGTTATCACCTTTTGGTTCTTGCAGATGTTCGATTTTTGTTTCGTCGCCGGGTTTTACAAAGGGGATCGTATCGTTTGTCCAGAGGGGATAAACTTTTTGATAGAGAGATTCCATGATGTATCCTTTATGTTGAGTTGAAAACTTCATGCAGAAAAAATATACATGACAACATAAAAAAAGCAAATAATTTTTAAGAAAAAACTTTTATTTTCTACAGTATGATGTATAGTATGGTATTCCATAAATCAACTAAGGAGTGTTATTCAATGGTTTATCAATTCCAATCTTTTTATCTCGACCGTCCGATTGTCAAAGAACGGATTTATGACTTATTTATTCCGGATGAAATCACACAGGATACTGCCTTCTTTTTTATTCATGGCGGTGGATGGCGTGCCGGCAGCCGGGTGGGATATCATAATTATATGGAGGAATTGGGCAAACGCGGCTATATCACCGCAACCACGGATTACCGGATGTCCGGTTTGATCGGTGATCAGATCAAAGATATCCGGGAAGCATATATGCACTTTGTGAATGAGTTGAGACGCCTGAACCGTCCGTTGCGTATTTCGGTACACGGCAATTCCGCCGGAGCGCATTTGTCATCGTTGCTCTCCTTTGCTTTGCCCGGACAATGCGGTGAAGATTTGCCGGCGGATATGGAATGGATCCAACCGGAATCCGTTACATTGCAGGCGACTCCTTCCACCTTTGAACCGTGGGAAGAAATTTTCCCTCATGTCTGGACGGCAATGGAAAGTATTGTCGGGACATCGTATGAAAAAGATCCGGAAGCATTTCGTAAAGTTTCGCTGAATCAGTATGTCCGTGCCGGTTTGCCCCGGGTATTTTATCAGGAAGCAGAGTGTGAACACATGTTCCCCGCCTCAATGAATTTGGCATTGGCGGAGAAAATCACAGCGTATCCGGGAAATCATGTAACGATGAAATCCTATGCCAATATGGAACATGGTTTTATGTATTCCTTTGACCGTCCGCATCAGCGTGAAGCATTTGAAGATATGGTTCTTTTTGCTGACGGTAAAGCGATTGAAAATTTTGATTATCAAGTGTGATTGTGAATTTTTATGGCTGATCTTTCCAAAATCAAGGTCAAGAAGCAGACTTCATCTCAACTGTCGATCCTCAGTCCTTACGATGTATCGGCAGAATATTCGGCGTTGCCGGGGGATGAGTTTATCGGCGATTCCCATTATGCACTGCAATTCTGCATTGTGCTGCATGGTGCCGCCGAATTGATCTTTGATGATTATTCCCGCATTTACCGGGAAGGAGAGATGTGGTGGAATATGTGTTGGGAACCTCACGCATACCGGTTTGCCGGACGGC